>CABRZK010000071.1 GCA_902475415.1 uncultured Eubacterium sp. | reverse complement strand
CAATCGCTTTTTTTTTTATATCCTTTGCATTTTCTTCCGGTGCCAATAATATTTCCAGCAGACCAAACAAATGACGATTATTCACATTATGAAAAACAAGATTACTTTTTCGCGCTTCTACAAGCAACATATAAAACTGCATTGAATAAATCTGCGAATTCTGCATTGCTGTTCCAATAATTTTTCAGAACAACATCCGGTTTTAATTGTTGTTTTTTCCTGTTCATGGCCCTTCTTTCTACTCTCTCGACCATCTCCAATTTTATTATAAAAAAAGGTACAACAACGTGCAAGACAATTTAACACACACATGTAATACATATCATATATAATTGCAGTTCATACAGCAGCATAAGACTTTCGTTTTTCTACCAGCACGAAACCTGAAAATCTACCATAAATTCACTTTCACCTTGAACATTCCCTCAAAATCATGTATCTTATATAAATAAGTTTGATAATCAAACATTTTCAAAAGAAAGGTTTTTATATAATGAAACAATTGAAAAAAGAAAAAATCAACATCAAAAAAATCATACTTGCTATCATAGCTGTTCTGATTGCATTACTCCTTCTGATTTCTCTGTTTGCCGGAAATTACCTTGTGAATTACTCCATTGGCCGTTCCGGAGATGGCGGAAACAGAACGGTTGCTCTGGAAATCCCGGAAACCGCCGATGACACGGAGCGAACCATCGCAGAGGGAAAAATTGCACAACAGGAAGCAAATGAATCATTCCTTGCCGAGAATCCCGGTCAGACAGTGCACATTTCATCTATGGATGATGGTATCCATTGCAGCGGTGTCTACTATCCGAATGGCGACTCTCACAATTGGGTCATTGCCCTGCATGGCTACCGTGGCGATCACCTTGGGGCAACCAGTCTGGCACAGCATTATCACGATCATAATTACCAGGTACTGACTCCGGATCTTCGTGCATGTGGCGACACAGATGGGGACTATCTTGGCATGGGATGGTTAGACCGGAAGGACATTCTTTCCTGGATTGACTGGATCATCGCACAGGATCCAGAAGCAAAAATTGTCATCCACGGCGTGTCCATGGGTGCTGCCACAACTATGATGACAGCCGGTGAAGACACTCCGGATCAGGTTGTTGCATTTGTAGAAGATTGCGGTTATACCAGCGTCTGGGACATTTTTGCAAGCGAATTAAAGCTACGGTTTGGTATGCCGGAATTTCCACTGATGTACACCGCCAACATGTTTGCTATCCTGAAAGCCGGTTATTCTTTCAAAGAAGCATCTGCCCTGAATCAGATCAAAAACTGTAAAAAACCGATGCTGTTCATCCATGGCACCGCCGACGACTTCATTCCATATGAAATGATGGATATTTTATATCAGGCAAAACCCGGAGATAATAAAGAAAAAGTTACGGCTCCCGGATCCGGTCATGGAGAAGCCATGTATCTTCTTGGGAATGAATACTGGGATGATGTCTTTGCATTTTTAGACTGATCGAGAGCATAAGCAGTATCATTACCACTGGTATTTTGATCTAATAGCATAAATTCTTTATAACGAAAAATCGCGCAGACCTAAGTCTGCGCGATTTTTCTATTAAGGGAGTTTTTTACCCAAATCCAGCAATTCTATCTCCAATTCAGATACTGCCCGGCATCCTGCACGAATTCCTGTGGGCTGACTGCTCCTCCCAGCAATTTGCGGGTCAGGTTCCGCCAGTTATCTCCATCCGTCTGATTCAGCACTGCATACCAAAGTGGTGTGTAATGTTTTGCCTGATCCAGCATGGTATGAAACTGCTGCACCGCCAGCGGACTGTCTACCGTGACCTTCAGACCGCTCTCCTTTACAATATCCACATAATCATACTGTGTCACATTCCGCTCATTTACCTTTGCTGAAAAATCAAGGCAAAGCTCTGCCGCCTGATCCGGATATTTCGTATTGGAGCTGATGCAAAGCCCGGGTGTCAGCGTATGATTAATATCTACCATATAACGTGCATAATCTGTGTCATACTCCGGATTGCAGCCTGGGAACTGCTCCATGCTGACTGCATCTGCGCCCATCTCGTCCAGAAGGTGATATACAATCGTTGACTGATGTGGAAAAAGTACCGCTTTCCCATCGGCAAAATTCTGAACAGCTTCCACCTCTCCCAGTTCCAGCATATTTTCCGGAAATGCATGCATTTCCTTTAACTGCATCAACATGTCCGCAGCCTGCAAAAATACCGGATCTGTCAGATCTGTTTGCCCGGATGCAAGCTTGTCCTGTGCGTAAGGATCCAGGCGGTTCACAAGCATCGTATACAGCAGTTCTCCAAGCCAGCTGTCCTTATCTCCCAGTTCGATTGCTGCATAATCAGTTCCGTTTTGCTCATTATAGACATTTACTTTCTGTACCAGTTCCAGCAATTCCTCCCAGGTCTGTGGCATGGAAAGGTCCATTTTCTGCATCAGCTCCTGATTACAATAAGTGACAGCATAGGCTTCCACCAGACAGGGGATGATATAGTTATGTCCGTCTTCATAGGGCTGCACATAGGAATCCGCAAACTGCTCATCTGCCTCTTTCAGATAATCTTCCACCGGAATGCATGCATTTGCATCAAAAAGGAAATTCGGATAATTACCGCCCCAGACTGCAAAGACATCCGGCAGTTCATCACATACCAGTGCAAGCTTCAACTTGTCCTTGATCTGCTCGGTGGAATAGGTTTTCAAATCGATCTCATATCCATATTTTTCCGCCAGTTCATCCCACAGATCCACATAATAAGTTCCCGGTGTATTTTCATCAAAAAACGCCCAAACAGACAGATGCACCTTATCTTCAGACGACTGATCTGCCTGTTCTTTCTCCTGATCCTTTCCGGATGTCTGACCGCACCCTGCCGTCAGCAGACATACAAATATCATCACCAGAACCATCGGTGCCATCCGTTTCGCCGATATCTTTCTTTTCGGTGACTTTTCTGCGTTTCCTGACAACGTTATGTTTTTCTTGCTGTTTTGTTTTTTTCTAAAAAGATTTCTTAATATCACGTTTTTCTTTCTGCTTTCTCTGATTTATTCTGTTTCATTTTCACACAGAACATATCCATTCGTCAATCTGTGAATCATGATTTTTCATTGCAAAATCCCCGATGCCATATATGCACCGGGGATTCTAAAATTCTTTATTTGTAAAACAGATCCTTTCTGTCACTCATTTCACAAATTCTGTACAATATCTGTTCTCTGTATTACATTGTCTCCGCAGACACTTCTGCGTCGGCCTCTCCTTTTGCTTCCTGCTCTGCGATCCAGTCTCTGTTATATTTGTGATCTTTGACAAACACAATGATAAGCAGTACGTTCACAAGCGCCAGGCATGCATCAATGGCATAAGCATAACGGATATTGCCGCCTGTCATATTCATAACTGCACCATTGATGGCAAAAGTCAGTGCTGTAATGATACCCTGAATCGGGAACAGAACTGAATTTACTTTATCCAAATCCTGACGGCCAAATACGGAAGCCGGAAGAGATGTGGTGAAGTTGGCACTTCCGCCGATACCGATACCAATCATGACGATGGAAACCCAGAAACCGACCATGGTATCCGTAAAGTTGAATAACAATGCACATGCATACCAGCATCCAAACACGATCATCGCTTTTTTCGTTCCAAGTTTCTGATCCAGCACACCGATCAGGAAAGATCCGACAACTCCTACAATGGCACATGCAGACATGATACTTGCTGCTACTGTAATGGAAAATCCAAATCCATTTGTGGTACGGTTGATCATCTGTGACATGGTTCCTACAGAACAGATCTGGAAGACACCGGTTACCAGAGCAACGATCCACACCTGACCACATGTTAATAATTTTTTGACAGTCCAACCACCATCTTTTTCACCGGCATCTGAATCATCTGCCGTATCATAAAACTCATCATAGACTTCTTTGGATACATGATCCGGGTAATAGCCGCGCTCAAACGGAGTATCACGTACAAATAAAATACCGATAATACCAAGTGCGATACATCCGATGGAAATCGGATAACATGCACGGGTTACACCAAATCTGCCAACCAGGAACAGAATCAGCGGCACATAGATAGCTGTGGCAAGGTTATGTCCCATGATCGTTCCGCATGTAATCGCCATCATAATGGTATACATCAACGGGCTTGTAGCATTTAATACACCAATATATGTGATTCCGGCGATGATACAGTTGATACCGGACATATATCTGGATCCGATCTTGCGGTTCAGCACACCGATTACAATAAATAAAGCAACACCGAGAATTCCTGCAATGGAATTACAGGTTGAGATCGTTCCGGCCATCTTGGCACTTCCAAGCATATGCTCTGCGATTTTTCCTGCAATGTTGTTACTTCCGTCATTGATCATGCCCACATAAAACCAGAACATCAACATCATATAAATGATATGAAACCAGCCATGAACACCAAACGCAACCACAGAATTCTGATTGTTTTTTTTCTTCATGATTCACTTGTCCTCCCAATATAAATACTCATATTACTTAACCTTCACGAAACCCTTTGTCGTTCCGTGCTCTTCAAACCTTCTTTATTGTACAAAAAACAGACTTTTGAAATATGAAGAAAATTTCGATTTTCATTGACTATTTTTGGGAATTTCATATATTTGGATTTTTTGTTTGTCTTATTCCGTATTTCTGCTAGAATAAATGAGACACACAAATACAATAACTCTTTTTTTCTGTATTCCCGGTGCATAGTTCCGAAAAAGGATTTTTGGGGAACATAGAAAATATTACTATTTTTCAGAAAGATAATCTGAATCTTATTCCGACAAAGCATTCAGATACAAAATTGTTTTATGAAGAAAAAAATGCCACACACAAAAAAAGAAAATCAGAACAGCTTTCGCTGGAAGCTCCTGTCCTCAATCTTTCGCATTGCGGCACCGGTCACAGCCATCGTCTGCGCGATATCTGTGATCATGCTTACCTTGAACTACCGGCAGACTGTGATTAATTCTCAGGCTGCCGCCACGGAAAAAGTGCGAAGCGATCTGGCAAATATCATCGATAATACGCAGACACTTTCCCAGGACATGATTTTCAACAGCGAGATCCAGCAGATGCTGCGCAACAGTACCGCCGGCGAGCAGTTTCCGCAAAATGCAGATGCAGCCTATCATATCAACGGCTTTATCGCAAACCGGGATTATATCAACTGTGTCATCCTGACCGGAAATAATCAGACGCTGTATTCCACAGAAAAAGCATTTACCAATATTTCTGATTACAATACGATCCTGCATTCCAAATGGCTGGCACAATTGCGTGTCAGCAGCAAACCATATCTGTGGTATGTGGATCCGGATTACCGGTCTTTGCTTGGTGATTCAGATGATGCAGACAGCACCGACCAGAAGAATACTGATCTGCACGTTTCTTCTGATGATGCCGCACAGGAGCGTCCGGGAACACCCCAGCATATCATGATGGCGCGTCCCGTCTACAGTATGTCTGATTATAAAAGTCTGCTGGGCTACCTGATGCTGTATCTGGATGATGATTACATCCATACATTGCTTGGTAATTTTGACTTCGGACGTACCACCAATGTCTGGCTGATAAACAGTGACGGATCTGTCATTTTGCAAAATGACGTTTCTTCTGATTATTCTTATCTGCTAAAGAAACTGAATCCGGAAGAAAAAGGCTTTATTTTGTCCGCTCATGGCAGACATTTTGTATTTAACATGAAACCTGTGACCGACAATGGCTGGTATCTTTACACTGCCACACCTTTTCGTGAAGTATGTGAACCACTGGTTATTTTTATCCTGCAGGCCATATTGCTCAGTGGAGCCATGATCGCGATTCTATTTTTCCTGTCACTTCGAACAGCCTCCACACTGTCCGCGCCAATCATACAACTGGCACACACCATGGACGCTTATCGAAATGATATGAAACCGGTACCATTTCCGGGACGCAAAAAAGCAGTTTCCAGGACGAATTCCAATAAAAATGTGACTCATTCTGCTTCCGGAATTGATTCCAGCAAAAACGTAACGCATTCTGCTTCCGGAATTGATTCCAGCGAGAGCAAAACTTGTCCTGCTTTCGGAATTGATTCTGTTGCATCTGCTGTGACTGTCGGTTCCGGAACGAATAAAAATCAATTGGCTGCATCCATTCACGATCAGTTAAATACTGAAAATCAGCCGGATGAGATTGTTCACAATCAACTAAATGCCGAAAATCAACCGGATGAGATTATTCAGATCTATCAGTCTTATCAGCACATGATTGATCGTATGGATACACTCATACGGGAAAACTTTATCAAAAATCTGGAGAAAAAAGATGCTGAACTGGCACTACTGCAAAGCCAAATTAATCCGCATTTTTTATATAATACGCTGGATTCCATTAACTGGATGGCTATTGCAAATGATGAAGATGAAATCAGTGAAATGGTAACTGCCCTCTCAGATATGTTCCGCCTGAGTCTGACGAAAAGTCACAGCTCCTTTGTCCAGGTAACCCAGGAAATGGAATATGTGCGCAGTTACCTGTTGCTGCAGCAATTCCGCTATCAGGATTGCCTGCAGGTATCGGTCGTTGTTCCGGATACCGTCGCAGAATTATATATTCCGCGCTTTACCCTGCAGCCGCTGGTGGAAAATGCCATCAAACATGGCATCGTATCTCCGGATGAGCCATTTTCCATTCAACTGGAATTTTCCATCGATGATCCGTATCTGCATATCCGCATCGGCAACGATGGAACCCGCATCTCCCTGGATCTGATGAAAAAACTTCTGGATTTCGATGTTTCCAGTCAGGAATTGCTTGATTTTGACCAGAACAGCTATGGCGTACAGAACATTCACCGTCGTGTCCAGATTCTGTGCGGCACTTCCTACGGTCTCTCCTATGAGATCCGGGATGGCCGCACCTGGTGTGATCTGAAACTTCCGGTCATCACCCGGGATCCGGTGGAACCGGAGATTCCATTTCAGTCATAAAAACCAAAAACGGAGCATTTTCTCTCGACAGCAAAAACTTCACTTACTTGCTTATCGGAGAAAACTGCTCCGTTTTCAACTTTTTCAGTTATTCATTTCGATCAGAAATCACCTGACACACTGTATCATTAACAAAATCAGAACATCACGAATACTTCCGTACGCAGTGCACGTCCGAAAATCATAGATTTTCCTTCTTCTTGACATATTTCTTTCGAAACTCAGAAAGGGTCTCACCGGTACTTCGTTTAAAAATCTGTGAAAAATAAGTATAATCGTTATACCCAACTTCCACGGAAATCTCATACATTTTCATATCCGTATGAATCAGAAGTTCCTTTGCTTTCTCTATCCGCAGATTGGTCATATACTGAAGAATCGTTACTTTCTGCTCTTTTTTAAACACGTCACAGAGATAACTTTTGTTCACATTGATATGCTCCGCCACATCCGTCAGCGAAATATTCTCATTATAGTGTCTGCGAATATAATAAAGGGCATCCCGCACAATTCTGGTTGGAGACTTATCTCCCTCCCTGGCCAGTTCTCCGGGATGGTGAACCGTACCGGAAGGTTGCATGGACGATACAGCCTGCCTGACTTCTGCCTCGTCCACCAGTCCCCGCGCATATCCATCCAGTACGCGATAGTAACTAGCCTGACCGCTTTTCGCCTCCAGCCGTTCATAAATCCGGTGCAGCATATCTGAAAAATCCGCTTTTTTCACCGGTTTCAGCAGATAATCACTGACGCCGATCTGCATTGCTGTCTGAGCGTAAGAAAAGTCACGGTATCCGGACAGAATCACAATCTCGCTCTCCGGTAATATTTCTCTGACTCTTCTGGCAAATTCCAGACCATCCATCTGCGGCATCCGCACATCCGTAATCACCAGATGCGGTCGCAGATCCGGTAAAGCATCCAGTGCTTTCAACGGATCCACATAAGCTCCTTTGATCACAAATCCAAAATCTTCTTTCTGACAGAGTTTCTGAATACCCTGCAGTACGATTTTTTCATCGTCCAGTAAAATCATGGAATACATAACGTCACATCCATCAGCCGTTCAGATCTTTCAGACTCTGGAACAGTTCAATATCAGACTGCTGCACACGCATATTTGTCGTCATCGGTTCCTCTCCCGGTCTGGTCACTGTAATCTCGATGATCGTACCTTCCTGTACTCCACCGGTTAATACATTACGGAAAAATGCTGCAAATTTCGGATGATTGGATACAAACTGATTTTTTGCTTTCATTACTTTCATGGCTGCTGCCGGATTGATCATAGTATAGTTCCTCTTCTTTCCATTCGTATTTTCTTCGATTCTCCTGTCAGCCTTATCTCTTCTTTTCATTAGAAATAAAAAGATTTTCCAGTCATTTTCAGAAGAATCTGCTTGTATAGGCAATCCTATCACTTCATATCCCAAAAGTCAATTTTCGCTTTTTTTCAAATAAGTATTGACATTCTCTTTCTATTTTGTTATTATAATCAAGTCGTTTGAAACACAACTAAATAACGGCTATGCGGAAGTGTCGGAACTGGCAGACGAGCAAGACTAAGGATCTTGTGATTATTGCAATCGTGTGGGTTCAAGTCCCATCTTCCGCATTAAAATACCCCAACCATTGGTTGGGGTATTTTTTTGCGGACGGAGACCTGAACCCTGGGTTCAGCTCTCCGCTTCGCTTCGGTCGGTGCTAAACAGAGGTCCCCCGGACCTCTAACACCACATTTCCCGCATTATTATTTTGGGAATTACAGATTTAATGAAACTTAGCGAAATTTAAAATTTGACTTTAATTTCATCATTTAAACGAAAAAAGCACTGAAATCTTACTTTTTTGCTGATTTCAATGCTTATTTCAACTATTTTACTTGATAAATTCATTCTAACGAAACTTAAAACAAACTGAATATGGAATATACTTTTTTCTTGGCAATATAAAGAATCCATTGCTTTTACATCTTCATCCTAAACAATGCTACTAAAAATTTTCACCACTATTGCTGCTGTAATTGAGTCAATTTCTAATATATATTTATAAATACATCGTTCCTGTTCACTATCCGGCACTTTTTTAGTATTATTCGGCAGGATTTCGTAAACATCCTGCCAATAAATGCCCTTATACTACACCACTGCCTCAATAATCGTTTTATCTCCACAAATTACTTCATGGACTCCGCATGTTTTTTTCTTATTAAAGTTAAAACTAAGCATATATCCCTTATTGACATGATAATCATTCAGATACTGTATAAGCTGTTTTTCTCCCCGGGAATGATATTCATCTCCATGCCAGATTTTCATTTCGATAATAAACTGTTCGCCATGATAATCTACAATCACATCAGTTCGCCTCATATCACGCGTTCTGGCCTCTATATAATAGTTTCCTGTGCCATTAATAATCGGACGTAAATACAACAGAAAATATCGCCGTCCTTCTTCTTCCAGAAACTTTTCGTCACAACCACCATAAATTTCCTTAAAATGAACAATAAATCGTTCCAGAATTTTTTTCATATTTAAATGTCCATTTATGATAAACTGTGATTTATCCTGCAGGGAAGCTTTGTAAATTCCTGATTTCTGCATTTCGTTCTCAGACAGATAATAATTGTACAATCGTGTTTCAAAAATCCGGTTAGCAATTACCATATTGCCACCTTTGTTCTTTACAAATCCAAACATAGTTGCCAGATTAACCGTTGGTTCATCCGTTGCATAAGCATAGGTTCTGCCCGTAAAAAGCAATGACTGTAACACTTCATTTAATTCCGGATATTCATGAAGCTTACCAATCAGAGACTCAAATAATGGATTTTTTTCTGCCAGCAATATTCGTACAGCAGCCAGAAATCCTTCCTGCGTCCATACTTTCTGTAATGTGGCAAATGCTTCTTTTCGGCTTACATCTTCATCCATAATCTGGCATATTCTGGATACCAAAAATGGATAACCGGAAGTATAATCAAAAATTTGCTCTGCCATTTTCTGAATCTTCATCCCCGTTTGATGGTCCGTTTCATATTCCGCAAGCATCCCGCAGATATCCTCCACGGAGAGGCTCATG
>CABRZK010000070.1 GCA_902475415.1 uncultured Eubacterium sp. | reverse complement strand
ACTCGTCCTCTCGCATACGGAATAATGCAATAACTGCAAAACTGATTACAGCCATCCTGCACCTTTAAAAATGCACGGGTATGCTCAGAAGGGTGAATAACTGTCAGCTCTTCATATTCCTGTTTTGTATGATTAATATCCACAACCCCTTCCTGCTGCATACCGTGATCTGCCTCATAGGACGCCAGCATTTGCAAAAGGTCCTGTTTCTTATTATTGCCGATAATGATATCGATAGCATCATCTGCTTTTGCCTGTTCTGTAGATGTCTGCACATAGCAGCCTGCTGCTACAACAATCGCATCCGGATTCATTTTTTTTGCTTTATGAATCATCTGTCTGGATTTACGATCCGCAATATTCGTTACCGAACAGGTGTTGATGATATATACGTCTGCTTTATCATGAAACGGCACGATCTCATATCCTGCCTGTTCCAGCATCTGCTGCATTGCCTCTGTCTCATATGAATTAACTTTACATCCAAGGCTGTGTAATGCCGCTTTCTTCATTGTTTCAACTCCTATGTTATATGATTACACTCAAAATTCCTTTTCAACAATCTGATTTTACAGAAAGAATTAAGAGTCTACATTATTGACTTTTTTATAATTTGAAGTTACTATTGAATAGAATAAATTATATTTTTTCAGGAGGGCTGGTAATATGAAAACAGTACAGATTTCTTTAAATTCCATCGATAAGGTAAAAAGCTTTGTAAATGCAATCACTCAGTTCAATTTTGATTTTGATCTGATTTCCGGAAGATACGTCATTGATGCAAAATCCATTATGGGTATCTTCAGCCTTGATCTGTCCAAACCAATCGACCTTGCAATTCATGCAGGTGATACCGATATGGGCGAGATCATGGAAGCATTAAAACCTTATCTTGTATAATTTTATACGAACAAAATGAAACATACTTATTTTCAAGACCAGATACCGGGAAAAAGATCAGATGATTTTTTCCCGGTTCTTTTTTTACATCAAAACTATTTTTTCATTTTTCCGGCATCCTTAAAAAGATAACATTTATTCTTTAACAATATCCTTCTACTCTTCACACACGGTAATTGTTTCTGTTGTCTCAATCGCTGTCTTCATCAGCTCGTCAATCTTTTCATTCAGATGCTGCTCGGAACGCTCAATAATCTTCAGATTTGGTTTTGTAACCGGATGCTTTGCCACAAAAATGGTGCAGCAGTCTTCAAACGGCTGAATAGATGTCTCATAAGTATCGATTTTTTCGGAAATCGCAATGATATCATTCTTATCGAAACCAATCAGTGGACGGTAAACCGGCATAGTACACACTGCGTTTGTTGCAGCCAGAGACTGCATCGTCTGACTTGCCACCTGTCCGATACTCTCTCCTGTGATCAGTCCCAGACAGCCGGACTCATTTGCAAAATGCTCTGCAATCTTCATCATGTAACGACGCATAATAATGGTCAGTTGATCATGCGGGCACTTATCATAAATATAAAGCTGAATATCTGTAAAGTTGACAATGTTTAATTTGATCGGTCCACTGTAACGGGAAACGATTCTTGCCAGATCGATAACTTTCTGTTTCGCACGTTCACTGGTATAAGGCGGTGCATGGAAATAAGTTGCCTCAATGGTAACACCACGTTTTGCGATCATATAACCTGCTACCGGGCTGTCGATTCCTCCGGACAGCAAAAGCATTGCTTTTCCGGCTGTTCCCACCGGCATTCCGCCAGGTCCAGGGATAATCATGGAATAGATATTTACCTGGGAACGGATCTCCACATTCAGCATAATGTCCGGGTGATGCACATCTACTTTCATCTCAGGATAAGTATCCAGAATGATTTCTCCTAAATCTGCATTGATCTCCTGAGAATTTTTCGGGAAGTTTTTCCGTGCTCTTCTGGAAACGACTTTAAATGTCTTATTTTTATCCGGATATACATCATCCAGATATTTTAATACGTCTTTTGCCAACTGATCAAAACCATTCTCCTCTACTCTGACTAACGGACAGATTCCAACGATACCGAATACTCTGGTCAGCGCAAGCACAGCCTCATCGTAATCATAATCGCCTTCTGCATCCACATAAATTCTTCCCTGCTCTCTGGAAACAGTGAATGTACCATCTACCGGCTGCAGTGCATGACCGATCTGTTTCATTAACGCTTCTTCAAATACATAGCGGTTTTTTCCTTTGATACCGATCTCACCGTATTTAATCAAAAATGACTGAAACATCATATATTTTGTTTCTCCTCTCTTCTTTTTCCGTAGCTGAATTTGTTTTTAATGTCTTGTATATCTGCGCAACATCGGAAGTAACTCTTCCAGTACACCGTAAGTATAATCTAATTCTTCTTTCGTTGTTTCCGGGCAAAAACTGAAACGCAGCGTCGACTCCTGATGTGCATGATCCAGTCCGATATTCAGCAAAGTGCTTGACTGGGATGGATGATTGGAAGAGCATGCACTTCCCGCAGATACATAAATGCCACGGTCTTCCAGGGAATGCAGCAACACTTCGGAACGGACACCAAGAAAACTTGCACTGACGATCTGCGGTGCACTCTCCCGGTCCGTCTTGCCATTAATAGTTACGTCATCAAGCCGCTGTAACTTTTCGACAAAATATGCTTTCAGTTCATACATGTGATCCACGTTTTCTTCCAGATGACTGTATGCATCTGCCGCAGCCACACCAAGACCTGCAATTCCCGGCACATTGATGGTTCCGGAACGCATTCCCTTCTGCTGATCTCCGCCAAAAGAAATCGGCCGAATCTTCGTCTTATCCTTTATATATAAAAATCCAATTCCTTTTGGTCCGTGAATCTTGTGTCCACTGACAGAAAGCAGATCAATATGCATCCGTTTCGGAATAATCTGAAACTTACCATACGCCTGAATTGCATCCACATGAAAGACAATGGCAGGATTATACTCTTTGATCATTTTTCCGGCTTCTTCCACCGGCTCCAACGCACCAATTTCGTTGTTTACCATCATCATGGATACAAGAATCGTATCTTCCCTCAGTTTCTGGTTCAGCTGTTCCAGAGAAATCTCGCCATTTGCATCTACCGGCAGATAGGTGATCTCAAATCCCTCTTCTTCCAGAAATCGCATCGTATTTTTTACCGAAGCATGTTCCACACTTGTGGTAATAATATGCTTTCCTGCCCGCTGATTCGCAAGAGCAGTTCCAATGATTGCCAGGTTATTGGATTCTGTACCACCTGAGGTAAATACAATTTCTTTTTCCTGGCAGCGCAACGTTTTTGCAATGGAGGTCGTTGCCTCTTTGACATATTTTTCCGCTTCCACACCTTTCATGTGCATGGAAGATGGATTTCCAAAATCCTCTGTCAACGCTTTTACAATTATATTTTTTGCCGCCTCCGAACATTTCGTGGTGGCAGAATTATCCAGATATGCTTCCATATCAGCATTCTCCCTCCGTCTTTTCTTCCAGTTCCAGCATCAGCATGGACATCGTACAGATTGCTGCCGTATCCGTACGCAAAATACGCTTTCCAAGAGACAGAATCTGCGCATTTTCCAGACGCAAAGCCTCAATCTCTTCCTCGGCGAATCCGCCTTCCGGGCCGATAAACACACAGATGGACTGCCCTGGTTTCACGGCCTTTAACGCATCTCTGGTTGCTTCCATTCCGCGTTCATTTTCATAAGGAACAAGGATCATATCCTGCTCTTTTGCATACGCGACTGCCTCACGGAAATTCATAACGGAATGAACCTCCGGAATCCGGCTGCGTTTAGACTGTTTTGCAGCGCTCTCACTGATGGCCTGCCAGCGTTTTACTTTATTTCCGGCTTTCTTGGCATCTAATTTTACCACACAATATTTCATGACCACCGGAATAATCTCATGTACACCAAGTTCCACAGATTTCTGGATAATGTACTCCATACGATCACCCTTTGGCAGTCCCTGAAACAGATAAATCCGGGAAGGCAGTTCCGTATCCGGTGCTTCCTCATCCAGGATATCTGCCTGTACAAACTCATCCGTCAATTCCGCGATCTCACAGAACATATCTCTGGAGCTGCTGCTGACCCTGATTTTTTCTCCCGGACGCATCCGCAGTACATTTTTGATATGATTGACGTCACTGCCTGTAATCGTCACATACTCTTTGCCGATCTGGCTGTCATCTATAAAAAACTGATACATGCTTATTTCCTCGCTGTGATGCTGACCCATTCACCCTGATGTGTCACTTCCAGAACTGTCATACCGGCTTTTTCAATCGCCTCACGAACTTCATTTTCTTTAAAATCAATAATTCCGGATGTGATAAATACACCATCTTTTTTCAGGCGTGCCGGAATGACCGGAGCCATCGGAATAATGACATCTGCCAGAATGTTGGCAACAACCACATCATATTTCTCTGTGCCGACTTTTTCCTGAAGTTCTGTATCATCGATCAGGTTTCCTACATAAAAATCGCCCTGCTCTCTGCTCAAATGATTCACCTCAAAGTTTTCATAGGTTGATGTAATACAATCCTCGTCAATATCAGTACCGATCAGATGACCTGCGCCAAGTTTCAGACTTACGATAGAAAGAATACCACTTCCGCAACCAACATCCAGTACTTCATCGCCATCTTTCATATATTTACGCAACTGATGGATACAAAGCTGTGTGGTCTCATGTTTACCGGTTCCAAAAGAAATTCCAGGATCAATCTCAATCAGAATCTTATCCTCATCTGCCGCATCCAGCTCTTCCCAGGTCGGTTTGATCAGAATATCATCAATGGTAAAGGAGTGGAAAAACTCTTTCCAGTTATTCATCCAGTCAATATCTTCTGTCTCACTGCTGGTGATCTTGCCGCTTCCGATATTCACGTAGCTGCGCATCTCTTCCAGTGCCTCCGCTACTTCTTTTAACTTCTCACTGTGATCCTCTCCGGCTTCCAGATAAAAGCTGACATAACCGATTCCCTGATCCGGCGGCAGTTCCGGCAGAATATCAATAAACATTTTGGATGTATCAGACTCAGACAACGGTACGTTATCCTCAATCTCAATACCTTCAATGCCGAGATCGGCCAGTGTACTGCTGATATAATCTTCCGCTTCCGTGGTCGTTTCAATCGTATATTTATCCCATTTCATTGTACATTCCTCCATAAAAATTCGTACTATATTTCCGGACACAATGATTAGTCCTGAAGCTTTACATTCAGGACTGATCAATGCATAGATATTTATATATTAACCTATAACATGGGTATTCGACAAGAGAAAAATACGTACTTCAAGAATCTTTCTGTAAGCAAACCGTTTTTTCATCTTTTTATGCCTTGCTTCAGCCAACCGGAAACCCAAAATTTAAAATACTGCAATTCGTATATCAATGCTTTCTAAAACGATTCAACATCTGAAAAATCTCTTCCCGACGTGGATACGCATAGCCGCAGGATAAAGAGCCATCCACAAAAGCTCCCATTCCATCGTTCTCAAGTAATGTACAAATCTCAGACACCAGTTTTTTCACTGGCGTTGCAGTAGTTTCTTTTTTCACAATATACTTCATGATTGCAGCCAGCGCCGCCGTCTGTTCGGTATCAATCAGCTGTTCTACATAACGCAGATCTACCATATTGCGATCGATGGAAAAACCATCCGTTCCCATTACTTTTGTCTTGATTCGTTCTTCTCTGTCACCCCGACCGCGTTTCTTTTGTTTCTGACCAGGCGTAAACAATCGATCTTCTTCCGGAAGTTCGAAGGTTGCTGAATCAACTGTAAAATCTACGGACGGATACTCCGGCAGCAACAGTGTTACTTTCTCTTTCACATCCTTCGGTCTGTATGCATCCATCTGTATGATCGTATCTGCCACATGAAAAAAGGCACCACTGCTTCCTGCAACCAAAATTGTGGAAATACCGGCTTTTTCATACAAATCCCGTATTCTTGCAATGTATGGCGTGATTGGTTCCTGATCCCCGCTTACCACACGTTGCATAAAGGAATCCCGCACCAGAAAATTTGTAGCGGAAGTATCTTCATCAATCAGAAAACAACTGGTTCCAGACTCTATTCCTTCCATCACGCCTGCAGCCTGCGAGGTACTTCCACTGGCATCTTCCGTAGAAAAACAATGAGTATCCTTCCCATTCGGAAGATCATGAATAAAAAGGGACAGATCCAGATCCGACACAGCTCTTCCATCCTCTGCCCGCAATTTCAGAGCATTCGCTCTGGTGATCACATATTCCCTGCCATCACCGCTGACATGATTATACACGCCCTGTTCCAATGCCTGAAGCAACGTGGATTTTCCATGATATCCACCACCAACGATCAGGGTTACACCTTCAGGGATTCCCATTCCACAGATACTTCCGCCATATGGCAATTCCAGCTCCACTTCCAAACTCTCCGGAGACACAAACGCAACTGCATGCTTCAGAGGCTGACTGGAAACACCACTTTTTCGCGGCAAAATACTTCCGTTCGCACAAAAAGCCACCAGCTTTTTCTCTTCCAGAAGTTCCCGGATTTTCTGCTGATTTTCCGCCAGTTCATAAGTTTCCTGTATCTTTTTCTTATCCCAGGCCTTGTAAAACAACGTTTTTTTCACGATCTGTGGTAAGAAATCAAGCAGAATCTTTTCCAGTTCCTGTGCATTGATTGTACGTCCGTTTGCCGGAAATCCCACTTCAAACCGGACAATTAAATTTTTATCCGTAAATTCCACTGCACTCCGCCGCATCACTTCCGGTCCCGGTCGGCTTGTAGAAATCAACCCGCTCTTCCCGGAACCTTTGGCCTTAAAGCTATACTGATCCAGAGCAGCAGAAAACCTTCGAAGAATCAAATCTTCCAGAGCTGTCCGTGTATGTCGCTTTTCAAAATATGTTCCCGGAAATCCAGCTTTTGCCATCGGAAGTTCCACATGCAGGGAAGATGGTGCCGCAAAGGGATCTCCCTGCACATGATCTACAGACAGCACAAAGTCACCGAAGGAATAATATCCCCTCAGTGACTTGTATGCCGGATAACTTTTTCGATGAATCGAGTCTAATTTACTTTTTAAATCTGTCTTATTATACATCTGTTTATCCTATATTCTTTTCCATCTGATTATCACAATCATCCAGACTTACCCATGTTCAGGGGAAATCTGGATGACAATTACTTCTTAATTATTCTATTTCTGAATTAGTCTTCTTTTTTGTTAAAGAATCCTTTTCTTTTATGATGTTTTTCCTGTTTTACGCCTTCTTCGGCACCTGTATTCAAAGTGTCACCGGATACCGCATCAAAAGCACGCAGTGCTTCTTTTGCTTCCGGACTCAAAGAAGTCGGAACCTGAACAACCAATGTAACATACTGGTCACCACGGATATTTTTATTTCTCAACGACGGAACACCTTTGCCTTTCAGACGAATTCTTGTATCTGTCTGTGTGCCAGGTTTTACTTCATAGATTACGTCACCGTCTACCGTACTGATTCTGGTTTCTCCACCTAATACAGCCTGAGCGAAAGAAATCGGTGCTGTTGAGAAGATATTCATATCCTGACGCTGGAAGATCGGATGTGAAGATACGATAACCTCTACCAGCAGGTCGCCACGCGGTCCGCCGTTGACACCCGGTTCTCCTTTCTCACGGATACGAACACTCTGTCCGTTATCAATTCCGGCAGGAATCGAAACTTTGATTTTCTTTCTGCTGGATGTATAACCCGTTCCACGACAGGAAGTACATTTATCTTTGATAATTTTGCCGGATCCGTTACATTCCGGACAGGTCTGGACATTCTGAACCATACCAAACAGAGACTGCTGGGAAAATACGACTTTACCTTTTCCACCACATTTTGTACATGTCTCCGGAGAAGTACCTGGTTTTGCTCCTGTACCACCGCAGGTTGTACACTCATCCTTCAGAACCATGTCAATCTCTTTCTCACAGCCAAATACAGCTTCTTCGAAAGTAATACGGACACTGGTTCTTAAGTTGGCACCTTTCATCGGACCGTTGGAAGCTCCTCTTCTGGAACCACCACCGAAGAAATCACCGAAAATATCACCAAACATATCGCCGAAATCCATACCGGAGAAATCAAATCCGCCGGCACCGGCGCCGCCTGCTCCACCATCAAATGCAGCGTGACCAAACTGATCATACTGTCTTCTCTTCTCTGAATCACTCAATACCGCATAAGCCTCAGAAGCCTCTTTGAATTTTGCTTCTGCTTCTTTATCTCCCGGGTTTGCATCCGGATGATATTTTTTGGCTAACTGGCGGTATGCCTTTTTAATTGTGGCATCATCTGCTCCGCGGTCTACACCGAGCACCTCATAATAATCCCTTTTCTGTTCTGCCATATCTGAACTCCATCCCTTATGTTATATTCTATCCAACAATGCACCAGAAGGCAATTCGCCCTCTGGTGCGTTATTTTTCAGTTTAGATTTTTTCTGATAATGTTTCTCAGGCTTTCTGATTAAACCTCTTTGTAATCAGCGTCTACGACATCATCATCTGCTCCGCCTGCTGCCTGACCAGCACCTGCGTTCATGTCCGGACCTGCGCCTGCTGCACCCTGTGCTGCCTGTGCCTGCTCGTACATTTTAGCAAATACCTGCTGAGCACTTGTCATTAATTTCTCTTTTGCAGCTTTCATCTCATCTAACTCTGCATCTGTCATCTTGTCAGCTTCCGGATGTGCCTCAAGGAGTGCTTTTAATGCATCCAGATCTGCCTGAACAGTTGCTTTCTCAGAATCAGATACGCCTGCTCCAACTTCCTCAAGAGCTTTCTCTGTCTGGAATACGAAGGAATCAGCATCGTTTCTTGTATCGATTGCTTCTTTTCTCTTCTTATCCTGAGCTTCGAACTCTGCTGCTTCTTTTACAGCTTTATCGATCTCATCATCAGACATGTTGGATCCTGCTGTAATTGTGATGTGCTGCTCTTTGCCTGTTCCAAGGTCTTTTGCAGATACATTTACGATACCGTTTGCATCGATATCGAATGTAACCTCGATCTGCGGAACACCACGACGTGCTGGCGGGATTCCATCCAGACGGAACTGGCCAAGGGATTTATTATCTCTAGCGAACTGACGCTCACCCTGTACAACGTTGATATCTACTGCTGTCTGGTTATCTGCTGCTGTAGAGAAGATCTGGCTCTTTCTGGTCGGGATTGTTGTATTTCTCTCGATCAGTCTTGTAGCTACACCACCCATTGTCTCGATAGACAGTGACAGTGGAGTTACATCCAGCAGTAATACTTCACCGGCACCTGCATCACCTGCAAGTTTACCACCCTGGATAGAAGCACCGATTGCTACACACTCATCCGGGTTCAGGGATTTACTTGGCTCTTTGCCTGTCAGCTGTTTTACTTTATCCTGTACAGCCGGGATACGTGTAGAACCACCTACTAACAGTACCTGACCAAGCTCAGAAGCTGTGATACCTGCATCTTTTAATGCGTTCTGTACCGGAACTGCTGTTCTGTCAACCAGATCACGTGTTAACTCATCAAATTTAGCTCTTGTAAGGTTCATATCGAAATGTTTCGGTCCCTCAGCTGTAGCTGTGATGAACGGAAGGTTGATATTTGTTGTTGTAGCGGAAGAAAGCTCTTTTTTTGCTTTCTCAGCTGCTTCTTTTAATCTCTGAAGAGCCATTTTATCTGTGGAAAGATCTACGCCTTCCTGTTTCTTGAACTCTGCGATCATGTAATCTGTGATCTTCTGGTCGAAGTCATCACCACCAAGTCTGTTATCACCGGATGTAGATAATACTTCGATGACACCATCACCGATCTCAATGATAGATACATCAAATGTACCACCACCAAGGTCATAAACCATAATCTTCTGCTCTTTCTCATTGTCCAGACCATATGCTAAAGCTGCTGCTGTCGGCTCGTTGATGATACGTTTTACATCAAGACCTGCGATCTTACCAGCATCTTTTGTAGCCTGACGCTGAGCATCGTTGAAGTAAGCCGGAACTGTGATAACAGCCTCAGATACTTTCTCGCCTAAGTAGTTCTCAGCATCTGCTTTTAATTTCTGAAGGATCATTGCGGAAATCTCCTGTGGAGAATATTTCTTTCCATCGATCTCTTTCTTGTAATCTGTACCCATCTCTCTCTTGATAGAG
>CABRZK010000069.1 GCA_902475415.1 uncultured Eubacterium sp. | reverse complement strand
CGGTAACAAATACGTATTTTACTGCCATTGTTTCTTCCTCCTGTGTTTATTTTCTCTCCCAAAATAGGATTTTATTCTGCTATGATAACTTCTGAAGCCGTTTTTACTTACGCTTCAGCCGCTATATTCATAAAATTACATACAGATTTTATTATACAACCTCTGCGAGCAAAAATCCACTCCTTTTTTTCTTCTGCGCAAAGTTTTTTTATCAGATACTTTTTATATCCTGGCATGATCTGATTCTCACTTCATTTATCAGTTAGTTGTTTCACTTATCATTTGCTTTATTTATCAGGCAAATGCAATCATCATGATCAGCGGAACCGTTATCACGCTGAACAATGTCGTCATAAACACAGATCGTCCCGCTGCCGCCGTATTGGTTCCATACTGTTCGGTAATCATGGACTGCGCAGAGGAAACCGGAAGTGCCGCAGTCAGAATCAGGACGTTTTGCAACGTCTCATCCAGTTGTATCGGCAGCGCACGCAGTAATCCAAGCATCAGTAACGGAAAAATAATCAGACGGCACAGCGTCAGCAATAACATTTTTTTATCCTGAAAAACAGCCTTTACCGGCAGACGTGAAATGGAAAGTCCTACCACCAACATCGATAAACCACTGGTAATATTGGACAGATAGGTCAGCAACTGTCCTAATACATCCGGGATTGGAATCTGCAGGATACATACCAGCAAACCGAGAACTACGGCAATATTAATATTGTTCAGCACCATTTTCCGAACACTCAGTTTTTCTTTGATCGGATACTTCCAGGTCAGGATTTTAATTCCCACCGAGAAAATCAGGAAATTTCCAACTACATTGCCCAATGCCATCAGAAACATTCCCTTTCCGCTGAATACAGATAATGCCAGTGGAATTCCCATAAATCCATTATTGGAAAACAGCATACTGTAAATCCAGACACCCATGTCCTGTGTGTCTACTTTTACCAAGCGAACCAGGAGCAGACCCACAACAAGTGCACACAGATGCAATACGATAATCGATGCAAAAGTCTGTACTCCGTAAGACACAAGCTGTGATCTGTCCTGATCGATAATCGAACAAAATACAGTGACCGGCATCGTCACCTGCAGAACCAGTGCTGAAAAATCCGGAATACTTTCCTTATGTACAATTTCTTTTTTCCCAAGTATAAATCCAAGCACAATCAATGCAAACAGCAAAAATACGCTTGTTGCAACTACTGACATCTTAATTCCTCTTTTCTGCTGTCCTGATTTTTTTCTTTATCACTCATCAAATTCTACAATTACATAATATCCCTTTGGTGTTTCTTTGACTTCCACCACAGTTCCTTCTCTGGATTTTAACCGTTCACGGAACTCATAATTGGCAGACATCGCATACGCTTTTCCCAGTGTATAATACCAGGAGTTTGGCAGTTTGCTTTCTGTGACTGGAAGTACATCCCCTACTTCCAGCAAACCCGTCCGCTCCATTTTAAATTCCATTCTTCTCATATTATCGCTTCTTTCTTAATTCAAATCCGATCATCGGAATACCATTTACATTTCTGTCAGGCAGATCAATCGGATTTCGAATGGTTTTAAATACTCATATAAATACATATTACCATCTTCTGTTGGATTTATGTAGTCTGTTTTTTTCAAAGGCTGCGACATATCATTGATATACGAAACATCATATTGCATCTGTGGTTCCACTTTTCTGTATTTTTTGCAGAAATCGAACGCATTTCCAAAATCTTCATTAATGATACAGGTTTCTTTCAGATATATATTTCCCGGCAGATGCTGAAGCTGGATTTCATATTCCTGTCCGGATATTTCCTCAAATAATGCTTCGGAAATTACTTCATCTGTTATTTTTCCTTCACAATAGGCTTTCGACATTGGTTGATAATTGCATAACAGCAACTGGATCTGATGTTCTGAACGTGTAATCAGATAATTCTCTCCTCTGGTCACCAGCAACTCGCCCATCTGTGCCAGCATAGCATATGCATAATACGAAGACTTTTTGATATTATCATAAGTCAGCAGTCCGCGTTTTCCCTGGAAAGAACAATGTCCAATCACATCATCATGCGAACTTTCGACGGGATCCATTACACCAAATATAACATTTTCTTTCCAGCAATCAATCATATTTTTCACAATATATGCCGCCATAAACATACTGTCCTGAATCGGAGCATA
This sequence comes from uncultured Eubacterium sp., assembly GCA_902475415.1. Taxonomy (GTDB): domain Bacteria; phylum Bacillota; class Clostridia; order Lachnospirales; family Lachnospiraceae; genus Eubacterium_I. Next base: position 7,985 of record CABRZK010000069.1, on the reverse strand, counting down.
CAAAAACAGATTAAAATTCCATTCTGCCACGCACAGACGTTGGATATTCCACTGACAGACTTTGTTATTGTTTTTTATCTGATGAATCATCTTTTTCATTGCATCCGGTGCATCCATAATGACCGGTGGGAGATGTTTCTGGATGCTTGCGAGATCATTTTCGATCATATACAGATTAACCATCACAAAATCTGGCAGGCAATTGTTTTCACGGCAAAAATGATTGAAATGATTCATCCATTCCCCTTCAAGCAGACTTTGCGTCATTAAAGCCGGTGTTCCCACCTGAATTTTCGGATCAATTGCTTTCAATACCTTCCATGTTTCCAGATATATTGCATAATAATTTTCCTTTGCAAATGCAGACTGGTTAATTGCCTTATTATCCGGAGAACTCCAGACGCAGAAATTCCACTGCAACACTTTTTCTTTTCCATAGCGTTGCATCAGATGTTCTATTACTTTTCTGACCAGTCCCCTCCACTGTTCCATGTCAGCTGGCATATTGGACACTGAATTATGTACCATTGTTTTACGTGTCACATTTTCCGCCATGAGAAATGGTACAAAAGCCAGCTCCACATAAGGCGTCAGACCACATTCTACAACCAGATCAAATAGCTGGTCTAATTTATAAAAATGATATTTCGGGTTTCCATATGGATCTATGGAATAAATTTCCATATCATCATTAAATAGTTCGTGAAAATAGATATCGGTAAAATGCAGTTCTTTCACAATCTGCTTTACAGCTTCCCGTACCTGATACATCAGCAAATGATTTGCACGACGGATCGTCAGAATTCCATTTCGGTAGGCTGCTTTCTCATACTGATCCACGCAAACTCCGGAAACAGTCTGTTTTTTCCAGACTAACTGCACGCCTTCTTTTCGCTCTTCCTGCTCCAGTTTCTGTACAAAAGCAGCAAAATGTTCTTTTGCATTTATATCTAACAGCTCTTCTTTTTTTTCTTTCCTTTGTTTCCGATACTCGCTCGGAAGAATCTGATAACGTTCTCTGAACTTTCCACTGAAGGAACGGGCATTTTTAAATCCTGTAACCTCGGCAATTTGTTCAATGGTCAGCTTTTCTTCCAGTAAATATCTGACCGCATGCATCAATCTCACTTCATTTACATATTCCAAAAAATTTTTTCCAATTTCTTCTTTGAAAATTTTTGACAGATAGGAAGTACTTACATAAAATTTCTTTGCCAGGCCACCCAGCATCAGATTTTCCGCATAATTTTCAGAAATGTACTGTAAAATTTCACGAACGCGGGATGAGGAATGTTCTGGTACAGCTTTCACCTCGCTAAAATTGCACAGCAGTTCCTCCAGTAACTCATAACTCCATTTTCGTTCCAACACATAAGAATTATTCCGATTTCTGGCTTCAACCGCCATCGTCAGTGCATAGATCAGATGTTTGTACCTGTTCTTATTCGTCTCTCCGGTTGAATTGCACTGCACTTTTTCCAGTTCCTGCATCTGTCCCGGAATCAGTTCCAGCAGGTCGATCTGACAGGCCATACATGCCCCCTGAATTTCCGAAACCATAAAATGCTGAAATGGATGAATAAAAACAACATCCCCTGTTCCAATCTGGATTCTTTCTTTTTCCAGAAAAAGAACCGCTGTCCCCTTAACCGGAACTACAAAGCTGTAGATAGACGACCAATTTGTCTGCTCCTGCGTTTTTACCAAAATTTCATAACGAATCATAGCTTTCCCCTTTTATCACCGTTACTTTTCTTTTTTCATATTTCTATTATTATAACGCATTTTGAACGTAAATAAAGAAGAAGGCAAATCCTTTTTCTGTGATTTACCTTCTTCCCTTTCTGTTAGCATTCACCTATGACTTTCCATACACTTCGTGAATCACACAGTTATTTTACAACTTTTCCTCCACGGATTTTGTAGGTTTTTCCATGGTATTTTACTTTTCCGTTATACTTGAAATTTACTTTACCATTCTGCAGATACCAGGAGCCATTATGATTTTTGGCAATTCCGGTAAAGTTAAAGTTTACTTTACCATTTTCAATTCTCCACCAGCCATTTGCATTTTTGGCAACACCTGTATAACCGAAATCTACTTTTCCACCACGGAGATACCACCAGCCGTTTTCATTTTTCTCTACACTGTTGCAGCCAAAGTCTACTTTACCATTGACAATTCTCCACCAGCCGTTTTCGTTTTTGGCAATTCCTGTATATCCAAAATCTACTTTGCCGCCTGTGATTTTCCACCAGCCATTTTCATTCTTCGCTACGGTATTTGCCGTAAAGTCTACTTTGCCATTCTTTACATACCACCAACCATTTTTGTTTTTCGCTACGGTTGTTACATTTGTTGCGACTTTTCCATCTTTGTAATAATACCAGTTGTGGTCTTCTGCCGGAGCATTTGCCAATCCATCCGGAATATTGACTGCTGTCTTGAATGCAACACTTTCCACTCTTGCATCTGCATTTTTAAATACCAGATATACATCATGCACTCCTGATGTTGCGCTGATGCCTGTAGATACCTGTGTATAACCAAGTTCTGTATAACTTCCGGCATCCACATTATTCTCTGTTTTACGTTTTGCAGTCACTGCATCTGTTTTACCAAATGATACCTGTCCGATCACCTTACCATCTGGGGCATCCATACGCAGTTCGATGGTATTTTGCTCTGCAGTGGAAGCCACATTTAAAGTAGCCTCTGATAGTTTACTGAGATCTACTTTGGAAAGTGCCACATAAGCGCCTGCCTCTTTTGACATTACTGCAAACATCTTATTACTGTCATCAGCTGCTGCATCTGCTGTATTTCCTTTGGAATATTCTACATTTTTCACACCTGCAGATGCATAGGAATTTGCCCATACATTGATTGCCTTTGAAGTATCTGCCTGTGCAATTTCTCCACCTGTTACAGATACGCTCTTGTGCAGTACATTTTCTCCTTTCAGATCGGATGAATGTGCCACATAAAAATCATACTTGCCAGATTCTACTACATACTGCTCTGCATTGACATCCCATACTTCCAGTTCAGAAGCATCTACCATAATTTTTACAGTTTTGGATTCACCGGCTTTCAATGCTACTTTTTCAAATCCAACCAGTTTCTTCTCTGGTGCTGTATCTCCATATGCAGATTTAGCATTTGCAGCGTAAATCTGAACAACATCAGAAGTATCTACATTTCCTGTATTTTTCACATTGACAGACACCAGAACACTGCCATCTGATTTGGCTACTGCTTTCATTCCGGAATATGTAAAGTCAGAATAAGATAATCCATAACCGAACGGATAAGTCACATCTTTATCATCCGCATACATATAAGTCAGCTGATTTTCAGCCAGATTCGTCTCTGTCATATTGACAGTCACACTGTCATCCAGATCATCCAGTGCCATGCCTTCTACAAGGCTTGTACCAAGGTTTGCCATTGCATTATTTGGCATTGCATAACGGTCAATCTGTGGCAGGTTTTCTTCGGATTTATACCAGGTACTTACAAGACGTCCGGTAGGTGCTGCCTCTCCATACAGGATATTTACCAGTGCGGTAGCATCGTACTGACCTCCAAATGCATTAAATACAATTGCAGATACATTATCATCATTCTGCAGTGCTTCTGCCTCCACCGGATATTCTGTGTTGATAATTACAATTGTCTTCTTGCCTTCTTTTGCATAGTTGGCAGCAACTGTGGATACCATATCCATCTGATCTGTGCTGAGATTCAGATACTTACGGTCAATTCCTTCACCGGAAATTCCATTATACGGCTGTCCAACTACAACAATCGCATAATCTGTCGTTGCGGCAAGTTCTGCTGAATCTGCACCGGCAGCTTTGATGGTTTCTTCCGTAAATGTATATGGTGTCTTATCTTCAGCAGCATTGAAAGCGGCAACGCCAGGCTCCAGATTGCCACCCAGAATAAATGGCAGCACCGGTCCCTGAATCGGAGTTGCCTCTCCATTCAGCTGTACGGTACCATCCTGTGTTGTCTGCAGATACCAGCCCATCTTGTCACTCATAGCCCATGTGGTAGAGAAATCTGTATCATTGTATTTATCACCCATCTTCAGGTAATAATTATTCTCTCCGTCTGCTGCACGTTTGGACATAAAGACTGGCATATTGCTGACTGCAGTTGCCATACCGGAACTTGCTTTCATGCTATAAGCTCCTGTATTGGAAACAGCTGCATCATAAAGTCCCATGGTATTGCCCGGGAGTGAATTATTCTTTACTCCTGCATTGAGCCATTTGTTATTTGCAAGTGAAAGGAGACTGAATGCATCCTGTCCCCAGTCTGCGTATTCAAACTGATACTTTGTGTCATCTGCAGCGGAGCTTCCTTCTGCCAGTGGAGTGACTGTCAGCTGTGCACCATTCGCATCTGCAGAAGCAGTCATATATCCATTCGCATTTTTGTATGTAACCACGCGGTTACCACTGGAATAGGAAACTTTATCATTTCCTACCTGTGACTGAACCGCTTCCAGTATATTATCTCCGGCTCCCTGCACATACTGATTATAGGTCTGATCCGTCACATCCAACTCAGATGAATACTGACCATATTGCATGGTCTGAGCCATTTCTCCGTAAACTGCCGGGGAGGAATCCGTGGAAAGTGGCAGTGCATTGTCTTTATTTTTCAGAAGTACCACAGACTCTTCTGCCATCTGAAGTTCTGTTCTCTGGCTTGTCTCAGATTTGTGATCTGTCTTGATATTCGTATACGGATAATATCTCGGTACCCCGTTTTCATCTCTCTCATCCAGTGCACCGGCACGCGCCATTGTCACAATTGTCGGACGTGCAACTTTGTATACATCCTGTTCTGTCAGTCCTTCTACATGATTTTCTACTGCTGTCTTAATTGTCTCTGCAATGTCTACATCATTCATGCCCGAAGTTCCACCCTGAACATGTCCTGCAAGAATCATGGATGCGGTACGGTCAAGAATGGAAGAAGAATACAGTTTATCATATCCATTGGAAAAACCGGATGCATTCATTCGATACTGTTCGTTGATATATCCATACTCTGCCATGAAATCACAGCCGGTAATCAGACCGTCTTTACTGATTTTCTGCGCATAATCATGCATAAATGTAGAAGTTGTCGGAACACCATTCAGATTGCCATAGGAAGACATGTATCCTGCTATGTTTCCATCACTGAATGGTTTCTCTGCTGCCTTTGCATAATATTCGTAAAATGTACGGGCACTTACATCATTTCCTCCCTGTAAACGGAAAAACTCAGAATTATAAGTAGTCCAGTGTTTTGTCAGAGGAATAGATTTCATATATACATCTGACTGATCTCCTGTCATTCCAGATGTCCATGCATCGGCCATCTCACCGATCATAAATGCATCTTCTCCATACCCCTCATCATAACGACCGGACAATGGGTTCATTCTCGCATCAATCTGTGCCGCATAAGCACTTACAGCTGTGTTTCCAATAGAAGAGGTATCTCCCTGAGAACGAATTTCATCTCCATATACACTGCCTGCCGCTTTCATCAGATCTGTATTCCATGTCTGAGCCTGTGCCAGCTGATTCGGCCACTGTGTCTCACCATCCAGACCAACATCTGCTTTATTATTTATTGTCACCGGAACATGATAAGTTTTTGTCTGCTGTGCAGAATCTACATAACTACCTGTCGGAGATTTTCTGGCCAGAATTGAAATCCATCCGTCCAGACCAATTTCATCCATAATCAGATCCACATAGGTATCCAGATCTTCTTCTTTTCCGTTGTATAATGGCATACCTTCATAGCTTACATTACCATCTTTGTAAGCAGAAGATGCCCGGTTAAATGTTACTCCCTGATAAGTAACCGTCTCCTGACCGCCCTGGTTACCTGCCTGGACCGAAGCTGCATAAACATTCTGTGATGTCAGCCCCGGAATCTGTGCGCAACCTGCTGCAATTGCTGCCGCAAGCATGACTGCAAGTACTTTTTTAAATTTCATAGCAAAAGCCCCTCCTTAAACCTGTAATACAGATATTTTACCAGAGGGGCTTTTCTATCAAAATGTCAAAAAAAGCGTTTTTTACTATCTATTTTTACGCAATTTAACACATCTCAACTCATAACTATTCTTTTTATTGTAATTTTTTACATATTATCGCAGTATATGTGCATTTTTTTATTCTTCCTTATAATCCACATCAATAATGTCGTCTTCCGGATTGTGGTATTTTTTGTAGGCGTGACCTGCACGACCGTTCAGCCACAGACCGCTGATTCCATCATAGATCAGGATAATTCCGACAGCCATCATGCCAATTTCAAGTGCCAGCCAGGTATGCAGCATCAGAATCACTCCGATAATGATGGTCGCAATGGCTACCAGAAGGCCAAGCCACCAGCGCGGACTCTTTCCTTTTTTCACTTCCAGACAAAATACCAGATCTTTCAGACCATGATAAGCCAGCATCACACCGATCAGAATCGGAATCAGTGACACAAACACACCCGGTCTTACCAGAATCCAGATACCGATCACGACACATACAACAGCCGGCAGTAACCGCACGGAACGTCCCAGCATTTCCTGAATGCGGATTCCCTGAATCAGCAACACAACACCTGCCACCAGCAATACAAAGCCCGCGATCCTGCACAATGTCACCAGAATCGTTCCCGGCCAGATACAGAACATCACACCAAACACGATACAGATGATGGATGTAATCATTGATTCTTTTTTGATTTTTTGAAATAATTCAGACATATTGCCCTCCTTTTTGCCACAGGGTACACACGAAATCTTCTTTATAAGAATTGCAGCGCATACCTTTTACATTATTTGGCTTATTTCTTTCTCAGACTTGCTTCTTTTCCTGCAGTACCGTTTTATTCACAAAGCCAGCTTTACTCCGCCTGGATATCTGCCAGCGACGCCCCGGTCACCTCCACCAGATCTTTTGGGCTCATCTTCAGTGTCAGACCGATTCTGCCTCCGCTGACATAAATCTGTTCAAAGTTTCCGGCGCTTTCATCAATCACAGTTGGAAACAGTTTTTTCATTCCCAGTGGCGAGCATCCTCCACGGACATATCCGGTGATTTTTGTAATATCTTTCACATGAATCATTTCCACGGATTTTTCTCCAACCGCCCGGGCGGCCTTTTTCAGATCTACCTCGCATGCAATCGGAATGACAAACACATAATACTGCCTGCTCTTTCCCTGCATGACCAGTGTCTTGTAAGAGGCATCCACCGGTGCGCCGGTAATCTCGGCACAATGCATGCCATCGATAAATTCATCTACTTCATAGGTTAATGCCTCGTATGAGATTTTCTTCTTATCCAACATACGCATGGCATTTGTTTTTGCTTCTTTTCCCATGCTCTATCACGCTCCTGTTGTTCTCTGTTTTAGTCAATGCAGATGAAGCGTCTTTTGTTTTTAAGCACTCCAATCTGCCCTGTGCATTATACGATAGATTTATATTTCTTTACAGTTTTTCATCTAACAATTCTTCGTCACCGATATCTACTTTTTTCACTTCTCTGCGGAATAAAATATCATATAATACCGGAACGACAAACAATGTCATAAACGTTGCATACAGCAGACCGCCAATTACAACGATTGCCATACCGCGGCTCATTTCTGCTGCCGCATCGGTACTGAATACCATGGTACACATTGCCAGTACCGTTGTCAACATTGTCATCAGAATCGGACGCATACGGGTTCTTCCAGTCTCCACCAGAGCTTCCCGTTTCTCCATGCCGCCGATGCGAAGCTGGTTTGCGTAATCTACAAACACAATACCATTATTTACCACGACACCTGCAAGCATCAGAAAACCCATCATCGCCGTCAGGGAAATCTCCTGTCTGCCGATAAACAGTCCCAGCAAACCACCGGTAAAGGCCAGCGGAATTGTGAAAATAACGATGAACGGAGACAGCAGACTCTGGAACTG
>CABRZK010000068.1 GCA_902475415.1 uncultured Eubacterium sp. | reverse complement strand
CCAGACGATGCTCGCGAGGTCATCTTCCGTGAGCGTCGTGTCCGCGGACAGGGGGAGCTTGGCGAGGAAGTGGCCGTTTTCGGTCAGTGCGATGACGTCCAGGCCGATGACTTTTGCCATTCCCGCAATCATGGCCGGTGTCATATCATTATCTCCGCAGGGAGACAGACAGGAGTGGATATGCAGATCATAAGTCAAAGTTTTCATGCAGTTTTTTGTAAACCTCCAGCGCTGTAGTGAAAATAGAATTTGGGGTGCGCAGCAGGGAAATGTTTTCACTTACCGCTTTTAATTTCATATTTTCATCCACAGATACATCGTGACACAAAATGACGCAGGCACATTCTGTCAGGGAAGCCACAGCCAGGGTGTTCATATTGCTCATTACAGTACACCATGCACTGGCAGCCGGTGCATTTCCCATGGCGATGCTGAGCAGATCACAGCAGTAAGGTTCGGAAATTATGGCATCAGGATTTCCCGGATGTATTACTTCATAATGACAATTGTCAATCAGTTCTTGTACAGTCATACGTTATCAATCCTCCTTTTTCGTTGATGAGGTATCAGAATGCTGATCCGTGTGCTTTTTCCATTGTTCTCGCAGCAGATAGATACAGTCTTCTTTTCTGGCGGAAGGAACTCCTTTTACAATGTCTTCGGCCAGTGCCTTACAGGTAGGGGAACCGCAGGAACCACAGTCCAGTCCAGGAAATTTTTTTAGAATTTCCTGACTTTCCAGTATTTTTTCCATACTTTCAAAGATATTTGCGCCCAGTGTATAGACTGGTTCATAAGTGACTGGTTCCGTCCAGCCGAAGGTATCAGAAGGTGTCTCGGGCAGATCGGCACAGTGCATGCGCAGGACAGGTTCGTATTTGGAAAACTGTTTTACTTTCGCCTTGGCGATATATGGATTTTCTACGGTAAGTACACCGCCCACACAGCCGGCGCTACAGGCGTTTAATTCTACAAACTGCAGACCGGGCAGAAATTTTTCGTCTTCCAGATCTTCCAGTACCCGAATGACATTTTCGATGCCGTCCGCAGCCAGATAGTGATCGGAAATGATACCATACGCCTCTCCGCCGCTGATGGCCCAGTCTTTTCCCATTCTTCCTGATAAAGTATAAGAACGGGGATGTTCTTCCGCTTCTTTCATATGAGAGAGCAGGAGCGGATAGATATCTTTGATGGCAAGTACGGCATCCACATTACTTTTCTTCATGCCCAGTGGATCATGGATAAAAGTGATCTTGGATGGGCATGGAGAAATGAATACAATTCCGATATCTGATGGATCCAGACCAGTTTTCTCCACGGCGCGCTGACGGGCAATAATTGCGGCAGCTTCCATCGGTGGTAAGATTGGAAGAAGATGCGGAATCAGTCCCGGGAACCGTACCCGGATCAGGCGTTCTACGGTGGGGCATGCTGTGCTGATCAGCGGATAAAGTTCCGGGTGTTCACTGATATAATTTCTGGATAATTCAGAGATAATCTCAGCACCGGCACTGACTTCAAATACATCATCAAATCCACACAGGATCAGCGCATTCAGAATCAGGTTAGTATCCTTGATATTATTAAACTGACTGTACAGTGACGGAGCCGGCAGCGCAACGGTATATTTATAGTGCTCCAGAATCTGGATAAAATCCCGTTTTGTGTGTTTTGCGTGGTGCGGACAATGCCGGATACATTCACCGCAGTCAATGCAAAATTCACTGATGATATGAGCTTTCCCGTCTCTGACACGGATGGCCTGGGTGGGACATCGTTTCAGACAGGTGATGCAGCCGGTACATTTGTCGCTGTCCAGATATACCGAATGATAAAATTTATTCATGATTTTCTATCCTTTTTATAAATTATATTGGAAATAAATCGTCATCGTTACAGTCGTCCCAACTCCAAGAGTTGTATTGATCGACATTTCATCCGAGGATCGTTTCATATTCGGAAGTCCCATACCTGCGCCAAATCCAAGGTTCAGGACTTCTTCACTGGCAGTGGAATATCCTTCCTGCATGGCAAGGGCGATATCCGGGATTCCGGGACCGTGATCTGCCAGTACCATCACGATTTTATCCGGAAAGATATCGACATCGATGACACCACCATTTGCATGAATAACCATGTTGATCTCGCCTTCATACATGGCGATGGCACAACGCCGGATGATATCCGCATCAAGGTTCATCAGTTTTAATGTTTGTTTCAGAGAACTGCTGGCTTCACCGGCCATGGTAAAATCTTCTCCGTCTACGATATATTGATAATGTATACTAGGCATCGTTTCGACTTCCTCCCCGTAATCCGGCATGATATAAAATGCCGCAGGCATCAAACATGGTATGTTCTGTGGACAGAACAGTAATACCGAGCTTTTGTGCCATGTCAAGCATCTCCCCCTGTGGTTTTTTGCCGCGGACAAAAACCAGACAGACGATATCCAGCATTTCTGCTGTGCGGATGACCTGGAGATTATTAAGTCCCGTCAGAAGCAGGGCATCTTTTTTGATAAAGGCCAGGACATCGCTCATCATGTCAGAACCACAGACGGTTTCAATTGTGTGATCCAGGTCGACATTTGCAGACAGAGGAGTGGCATCCAGCAGCGAAATAATCTGTGAGATTGTCATATTAGCCTCCAAAATTCATTTTTTGTATTTTTTTAAATGCACAATTTTTTTTGTTTAGTATAGCATTAAAATTGTGATATTTCAACAAAAATGGATTGTTATTTTTATAACATACTTGCATATGTATTGCAGTTTGAACAATTCAGAAATAAAATGTGATTAAATTATACAAAACTAACACAAAAATTTTGTTGATTATTGTGAAAATGAATGATACTATAAATAGCAAATGTATTGCCAAAAATACATTGGATATTAGGAGGGATAATTTTGGAAAAAACAAAATCTGTTCCGTTTAACGGAACACAGGAACAGGAAGCGATGCTGCGTGCAGTCATCGACGAACTGCGCAATGAAAAGGGTTGTTTGATGCCAATTATGCAGAAAGCGCAGGACATCTACGGCTATCTTCCATATGAAGTCCAGAAGATGATTTCGGATGAACTGGATGTGCCGATGGAAAAAATTTATGGTGTAGCAACATTTTACTCTCAGTTCAATTTATATCCGAAGGGACAGTACAAGATTTCTGTATGTCTCGGAACCGCCTGCTATGTAAAAGGTTCCGGTGATATTTACAACAAGCTCATGGAGATTCTTGGAATCGCAGGTGGAGAGTGTACCGCAGACGGCAAATTTTCACTGGATGCATGTCGTTGTATCGGTGCCTGCGGCCTTGCACCGGTTATGATGATCAATGATGACGTATATGGTCGTCTGACTCCGGATGAGCTGGATGGTATTCTGGCAAAATATATGTAATGCTGCCGGAGATATCATTAAATATTCTGGATATTGCAGAAAATTCCGTGTTCGCGAAAGCGACGGAGATCAGAATTCTGGTTTGGATCGAGACTTCCGGGCATAAACTGAAAGTTCAGATCGCAGATAACGGAAAAGGAATGGATGAAGAGACGGTAAAGCGGGTGACAGATCCGTTTTATACTACTAGGAAAACCAGAAAAGTCGGGCTTGGCGTTCCGTTTTTCAAGCAGGAAGCGGAATGTACCGGTGGAACATTTGAAATTTCATCTGCGCCGGGAAAAGGTACCTCCATTGAGGCAGTTTTTTGCACCGATCATATTGACTGTATGCCCCTTGGCAATCTCTGTGAGACAGTGTATTCCCTGATCATCATGCATCCAGAGACTGATTTTTACTATCAGTATCAGGTAAATGATCTGGAATTTCACTTAAATACGAAAGAAATGCGGGAAATGCTTGGCGATGTACCGTTTACAACGCCGGAAGTTTCATCCTTTCTCAGATCATATCTGGAAGAAAATGAATCGGATATTAATAGAATGCAGAATTACCCCGGGTAATTCGAAGGAGGGATCATTATGAAATCATTGGAAGAATTGAAAGCAATTCGAGATAAAATGAAAGGTCAGATCGGAATGCGTTCTGAGAATGCAGACAATACACGTGTTGTTGTCGGAATGGCAACTTGTGGTATTGCCAGTGGTGCGCGTCCGGTCTTAAATCTGCTTGTAAAAGAAGTAGAAGATAGAAAACTGGAACATGTGACTGTCACCCAGACCGGTTGTATCGGATTATGTCAGTATGAGCCGATCGTTGAAGTATATGAGCCGGGCAAAGAAAAAGTAACTTATGTGAAAGTAAACGAAGAAAAGGCAAAAGAGATTCTGGAGCAGCATCTCGTCAGAGGTCAGGTTCTGGACAAATATTTACTTCACGTAGACGAGAATATGTAATGGGGGTGTAACTGAATGTATCGTTCACATGTATTAGTCTGTGGAGGAACCGGATGTACTTCTTCCGGAAGTCAGCAGATTATTCAGACTTTAAAAGATGAATTAAAGAAAAACAGATTACAAAATGAAGTAGCAGTTGTTAAAACCGGATGCCACGGTCTGTGTGCAGAAGGACCGGTTATGATCATTTATCCGGAAGCAGTATTTTATTCCAGAGTACGTCCGGAAGATGTGCCGGAGATCGTTTCCGAGCATCTCCTGAAAGGCCGTATCGTAGAGCGTCTGGTATATCATGAGGCGCAGACACCGGAAGGAATCAAATCCTTAAATGAGACAACTTTTTATAAAAAACAGCACAGAATCGCACTGCGAAACTGTGGTGTCATCAATCCGGAAAGCATTGATGAATATATCGGAACCGGCGGTTATGAGGCACTCGGAAAAGTACTGACAGAGATGACACCGGATGAAGTTATCCAGACAATTTTAGACAGCGGTCTGAGAGGCCGTGGCGGTGCCGGATTCCCGACCGGACTGAAATGGAGATTTGCATCCGGAAACCGCGGAAACGTACAGAAATATGTCTGCTGTAATGCTGATGAGGGTGATCCTGGCGCATTCATGGACCGTTCCGTTCTGGAAGGCGATCCGCATGTAGTACTGGAAGCAATGGCCATTGCAGGTTATGCCATCGGCGCGGATCAGGGTTATATCTATGTCCGTGCAGAGTATCCGATCGCAGTAGAGCGTCTGCAAATCGCCATTGATCAGGCAAGAGAGTACGGCTTACTTGGTAAAAATATTTTTGACAGTGGATTTAATTTTGATATCGAACTTCGTTTGGGAGCCGGTGCTTTCGTCTGTGGCGAAGAGACTGCACTGATGACATCCATCGAAGGGAATCGTGGTGAGCCACGTCCGAGACCGCCATTCCCGGCTGTTAAGGGTCTGTTCCAGAGTCCGACGATCTTAAATAACGTTGAGACCTGGGCAAATATCCCGCAGATCATTTTGAACGGACCGAAGTGGTTTGCATCCATGGGTACAGAAAAATCCAAAGGAACCAAAGTATTCGCACTGGGTGGCAAAATCAACAATACTGGACTCGTTGAGATTCCGATGGGAACGACACTTCGTACTGTTATCGAAGACATCGGCGGCGGTATCCCGAATGGAAAGAATTTTAAAGCAGCCCAGACCGGTGGACCATCCGGCGGATGTATCCCGGCAGAACATTTTGATATCCCAATTGATTATGACAATCTGATCAGCATCGGTTCCATGATGGGATCCGGCGGACTGATCGTTATGGACGAAGATACCTGTATGGTAGATATCGCAAAATTCTTCCTGCAGTTTACGGTAGATGAGTCCTGCGGTAAATGTACGCCATGTCGTGTCGGAACCAAACGTCTTCTTGAGTTACTGGAGAAGATTACAGATGGTCGTGGAACACTGGAAGACATCGACAAGATGGAAGAGCTTTGTTACTACATCAAAGACAACGCACTCTGCGGACTTGGTCAGACAGCACCGAACCCGGTTCTGTCCACCCTTCGTTACTTCCGTGACGAGTATGTAGAACATGTTGTCAACAAGAGATGTCCGGCTGGCGTATGTAAGAAATTGATTACATATAAGATTGATCCTGTGAAATGTAAAGGTTGTACATTGTGTGCACGTAACTGCCCGGCAGATGCCATTGAAGGACAGGTAAAAGTTGCACACAGCATCAACACAGACAAATGTGTGAAATGTGGAACCTGTATCGATAAGTGTCGTTTTGGCGCTATTTATAAAGAGTAACGGAGGAATCAATCATGGAAAATATTACAATTAAAATCAACGGAAGAGAGGTATCCGCACCAGAGGGTTCCACGATTCTGGAGGCAGCACGCCTGGCACAGATTGAGATCCCGACGTTATGTTACCTCAAAGAGATCAACGAGATCGGTGCCTGTCGTATGTGTGTCGTTGAAGTCAAAGGTGCCCGCAGTCTGGTAACAGCCTGTGTATATCCGATCAATGAAGGCATGGAAGTATGGACCAATACACCGAAGGTTATCGCATCCAGAAAGAAGACATTACAGTTGCTTTTATCTGATCATGACCGTAAATGTCTGTCCTGTGTCCGCAGTGGAAACTGTGAGCTGCAGACCTTATGCCGTGAGTATAAAGTAGACGATGAAGCTTACTATGATGGTGAACGCAACAAATATGAATTAGACACCAGTGCTGCACATATGGTAAGAGATAACAACAAATGTATCCTCTGCAGACGCTGCAGTGCAGTTTGTGAAAAAGTACAGGGTATTGGGATTATCGGAGCGAACGAACGTGGATTCAAGACATATATCGGATCTGCTTTTGACATGGAACTTGGTGAAACAAGCTGTGTATCCTGTGGACAGTGTATTGCCGTATGTCCGACCGGTGCGCTCTATGAAAAAGATAATACAGAAGAAGTATTCACAGCCATCGCTGATCCTGAGAAGTATGTGGTAGTTCAGTGTGCACCGGCAGTTCGTGCAGGTCTTGGCGAGGCATTTGGTATGCCAATCGGCACAGACGTAGAAGGAAAACTGGCAGCAGCACTGCGCAGACTCGGATTTGATAAAGTATTTGATACAACATTCTCTGCCGATCTTACTATTATGGAAGAAGCACATGAATTCCTGGATCGAGTACAGAATGGCGGTGTATTACCGCTGATCACATCCTGTTCTCCTGGCTGGATCAAATACTGTGAGCACTATTTCCCGGAAATGACAGAGAACCTGTCTTCCTGCAAATCTCCGCAGCAGATGTTTGGCGCAATCGCAAAATCCTACTATGCAGAGAAAATGGGAATCCCGAAAGAAAAAATGGTGGTTGTCAGCGTTATGCCATGTACCGCAAAGAAATTCGAAATCGGCAGAGATGACGAGAACGGTGCAGGTGTTCCGGATGTAGATATCGCAATCACAACAAGAGAACTGGCGCGTATGATTGAGCGTGCAAGCATTCGTTTTATGGATCTTCCGGATGAAAAATTCGATATGCCGCTTGGCCTTGGAACCGGAGCAGCAGTGATCTTCGGTGCAACCGGTGGTGTTATGGAAGCAGCCCTTCGTACCGCAGTTGAGAAACTGACCGGTGAGGAACTGGCAAAACTTGACTTCACAGATGTACGTGGTATGGAAGGCATTAAAGAGGCTACTTACAACGTGGCTGGTATGGATGTAAAAGTAGCTGTTGCATCCGGCCTGAAAAATGCAAAAGAATTATTAAATAAAGTCAAATCCGGAGAGGCTGAGTATCATTTTATTGAGATCATGGGATGCCCTGGAGGATGTGTCAACGGTGGCGGACAGCCGCAGCAGCCGGGATATGTACGCAATACCGTAGATATCCGTGCAAAACGTGCAGAAGTGCTTTACAATCTTGACAAAAACAACAAGATCCGTAAATCACATGAGAATCCGGCAATCATTGAATTATATAATACCTATCTGGGTGAGCCGGGCAGTCACAAAGCACATGAACTGTTACATACCACTTATGTAAAACGTACGGTAAATAAATAGTTTTATATTTGATAAGTTACGTGAGCAGATTAAAAAATAGGAATATTTTTAAGAGGAGTCGTTGCATTTGTAACGGCTCCTTTTATCAGATGAAAAAGATGAAAAGAATATTAAGAAAATATTCTGTAATCCTAAGGAATAATTAAAACATGGAATATGGCATCTGTGGTAAAATGTTCAGAGGAATTGTTTAAGGAGTATTTTTTTTATGAATTTGTTTTCTGTTGCATTTAGTTTATTTGTAACTGTTTTATTTATACTGTATTACACCGTATTTCGGAAAAAACAATGGATTTGCCTGCTTTTATTCAGCATGGCATTTTATGCTTATTCAGGCATTGCAAATCTGATTTTTATGGCAATCACCGGATTCAGCGTGTTTGCGGGTGGCATATGGTTGATGCATTTTTCTGAAAAATATCAGGAGATCCGAAAAGATAAAAGCATAGACAGAGCCAGGAGAAAGGAAATAAAAGCAGCATTTGATCGAAAGCGCAAAATTATTCTCTGGACAATCATTGTGATTAATTTTGGAATGCTGGCAGTATTGAAATATCTGCATCCTCTGTTTGAGGGGTTTCTGATACCGCTTGGTATCTCTTTTTATATGTTTATTTCCATTGGTTATCTGGTAGATATTTATTTTGAAAAATATGAAGCTGAAAAGAATCCGTTTCGTTTCCTGCTGTTTGTTTCGTTTTTTCCACAACTGATCCAGGGACCGATCAACAGATATGATCAGATGAAGGAGCAGCTGTATGGCAGACATGCTCTGGAGTGGCATCGCTGTAAGCGGGCATTGGTATTAATTCTGTTTGGATTATTAAAAAAGTATGCGATCGCAAATCTGCTGGTTCACGGAATTGCAAATATTCTGGATGCGCCTACGGAGAAAACACCGGGGTCTGCCATTGTGTTTGCAATATTACTATATTCTGCACAACAGTATGCGGATTTTTCCGGTGGAATTGATATCGTTATGGGTGTGGCGGAATTGTTTGGAATTGAAATGATGCCAAACTTCAGACAGCCGTATTTTTCTGTTTCACTGGGAGATTTCTGGAGAAGATGGCATATTTCGCTTGGTGCATGGATGAGAGATTATGTATTTTATCCATTTGCGCTGACTGCTCCTATGCAGAAATTCGGAAAATGGGCGAAAAAGCATCTGAACGTTCATTTCGGCCGTGTACTTCCGGCATCCATTGCGAATATTCTGGTATTTTTCCTTGTAGGTATCTGGCATGGCGCCCAGTGGCACTTTATCTTCTGGGGTCTTTACAATGGTATTGTAATTGCAGTTTCAGATATCTGTGCACCTTTGTTTGCAAAAATGGCAGAAAGACTGCACATAAATGTAAAGAGTAAGGCATTTCATGTATTTCGGATTATCCGGACTTTTATCATAGTAAATATCGGATGGTATTTTGACCGGATCTACAATATCAAAGATTGTTTTATGTGCATGAAAAATACGATAATTCATTTTCGTATGGGAGAGTTATACGGAATTTTGGAACCAACTTTTAAAGAAGTGCCAAAGAAAGCGTATATCATAGCAATCGTGGCTCTGGTTATTGTATTTGCCGACAGTGTTGTAAAAGAGAAAGGAAAGGATGCAATTACATTGTTAGATGAACGACCGCTGGTACTTCGCTGGCTGATTTATTTTTTGATGATTTTCCTGGTTTTGGCATCGTTTAATTTTGCGGTTGGAGCAGGAGGTTTTATGTATGCGAATTATTAAGGGTATAAAAGTGATTGTATTTGTTTTCCTGTTCATAGTGATAAATTTGCTGCTGAGTTATCTTCTTGTGAAAGCAAATGGTCCAAGTGAGGTCATGTGGAGAGACTTCCGCAAAACAGAAAAAATAGATACCGTATATTTAGGTTCTTCTTTTTCACAGATGACGTTCAATCCCTATATTATAGATGAAGCTACCGGGTGGAGTTCTTTTAATATGGGAACACCGGGACAACCATTAGATCAGACCGAGGAAGCATTAAAAGCAGCGATTCAGGAAAAAAAGATAAAGCGAGCGGTGCTGGTATTTGGAATTCCGTCTCTCGAATTGACGCAAAATGCAAATGCAAGAGCCACTTTTGCTCGGGCAAGAAAGTATGGCTGTTCTCCGTTGGAAAAACTGCGGTTGGACTGGAGGTTTGTGACGGACAGTGAAAACTTTAATGCAGAAGCATCACTGACATATTTTTTTCCATGGACTTATAACAGTGTTGATTGGAAGCTAAAGACGATTTCAGAAAATCTGAAAATCAAACGGGAAAGCAAAGATGCGAATGCAAGTTCGAAAAAAG
>CABRZK010000067.1 GCA_902475415.1 uncultured Eubacterium sp. | reverse complement strand
ATAGGAAATCGTCCGTGCCTGCATGGATTTCTGGATCCAGCTTTTTTCGCTTTCACCTAAAACGCACCTAAACAGGAACTTACAGGCTTCTCCAGGCTGTTTCCAGTGCGATTTCGATCATTTCGTCGAAGGATTCCTGACGCTCTAAAGCGGTCAGCTCTTCATGACGGAACATATGATC
Source organism: uncultured Eubacterium sp. (assembly GCA_902475415.1). Lineage (GTDB taxonomy): Bacteria > Bacillota > Clostridia > Lachnospirales > Lachnospiraceae > Eubacterium_I. Next base: position 10,067 of record CABRZK010000067.1, on the reverse strand, counting down.
AGAAATGGAAAGGATACTGAGTGCTTTTTTGTGAGATGCAACTGCTTCCCAGTAGATTCCGGCTGTTTCCATCTCCACACAGAGCATGCCAAGGTCACGGCACAGGGATGGAATGTTGGAATCCGCATTGTAAAATACATCAGTTGTAAATACGTTTCCGACTTTTACACTTGCTTCTCTTTCTTTGCAGACAGATACAGCATCATTCAGAAGATCAAAATCAGCTGTTGGAGCGAGTGTGCCAGGGAAACCGTACTGAACATCAAATTTGGAGTTGGTAGATGCGCTCATAGCGATGACAACGTCACGAACTTTCATGTCATCGCGGAGTGCTCCGGCAGAACCTACACGGATAATGGAATCTACATCAAAAAAGTTGTATAACTCATGTGCGTATAAAGTCATGGACGGAATACCCATACCACTTCCCATAACAGAGATGCGTTTTCCTTTGTATGTACCGGTATAGCCGTACATATTACGAACAGTGTTGAATAATTCCGGATTTTCGAGATATTTTTCTGCGATATATTTTGCGCGCAGCGGATCTCCTGGCATCAGGACAGCTTTTGCAACTTTTTCCTTATCAGCAACGATACATGCGGAAGGTGTTGAAATCATAGTTGTTTCCTCCTAAAATAAATTGTTTTGTACTTGATGAAGGGAAGAAGTATTCTTCCCTTTTGTTTGAATTATGAACTGGCTGTCAGCCAATTACCATAAACACTATACGGGATGGTAAATAAATTGTCAAACAAAAAGTGGAACACTATTTTATAAGGAAAATAGTGGGCATATGTAAAAAATCTCAGGAACGGATGTCTGGCAGATATATGTGGATTATGACAGATCGGGGGTGGCCAATGCTGGCAGTGAGTGAATATTGCTTGCAATTATAAATTCAGTGTGTTATAATCCAAAAATGACTGTAGGTAGTTGAAGTATACCCTTTTCAGAGAAATTATACGTGACTACATATATATAAAGGAGGAAATTGTCAGAATGAGCGTACAGGTGGAAAAGTTAGAAAAAAATACAGTAAAGCTTACCATTGAAGTTCCAGCAGAAGAACTGGAGAAAGCACTTCAGGAAGCATATAACAGACAGAAAAAGAATATCAGCATGCCAGGATTCCGTAAAGGAAAAGTTCCGAGAGCTATGGTTGAGAAAATGTATGGTGCAGGCGTATTCTATGAAGACGCAGCAAACGCATTAATCCCACAGGCATATGCTGATGCAGCAAAAGAGTGTGGAGAGGATATCGTATCCAGACCGGTTGTTGATATCACTCAGATCGAGAAAGGCAAACCGTTCATCTTCACAGCAGAAGTTGCTACAAAACCGGAATTAACACTTGGTAAATACATTGGTGTAACAGTTACTAAAGTAGACGGAACAGTTACAGATGAAGATGTTACAGCAGCAATCGATAAAGAGCGTGAGAAAAATGCAAGAACAATCAACGTTGAAGATCGCGCAATCGAGAATGGTGATACAGCAGTTATTGACTTCGAAGGATTTGTTGATGGTGTTGCATTTGAAGGTGGCAAAGGCGAGAACCACTCCTTAGAGATCGGTTCCGGAAGCTTCATCCCAGGATTTGAAGATCAGCTGATCGGTAAAAATGCCGGAGATGATGTAGACGTAAACGTTACATTCCCAGAAGAGTATCATGCAGAAGATCTTGCTGGAAAAGAAGCTACATTCAAAGTTAAAATCCATGAGATCAAAGCAAAAGAGATTCCGGAGCTGGATGATGAGTTCGTTCAGGATGTATCCGAGTTCGATACTGTTGATGAGTACAAAGCAGATGTAAAAGCTAAATTAGAAGAGCAGAAACAGAACGAGATCAAACGTGCATATCAGGATGAAGCAATCGACAAGATCGTTGATAAATCCACAATGGAGCTTCCGGATGCAATGATCGATACACAGTGCGAGAACATGATCAATCAGTTCGCACAGCAGATGGCACAGCAGGGTCTGTCCATGGATCAGTACCTTCAGTTCTCCGGTCTTACACTGGATCAGTTAAAAGAGCAGGTTCGTCCGGACGCTATCACACGTATCAAGAGCAGCCTTGTTCTTGAGCAGATTGCAAAAGAAGAGAATATCGAGATCACAGATGCAGATGTAGATGCTGAGATCGAGAAAATGGCTAAAATGTACAACATGGAAGCTGACAAGCTGAAAGAGTACATGGGCGAGGATGAGAAAGAGAACATGAAACAGGATCTTGCAGTACAGAAAGCTGTAGAACTGATTTCTGACTCTGTAAAACCACGTGCAAAAGCAAAATCTAAAAAAGAGAAAGAAGCTGAAGCAACAGAAGCAGCTGAATAATTAAAATGAATTATACGAAAGCAGATCGTGCCGGCGAGGCCGGTCTGCTTTTTACGTTTTTTATAGGAGGTAGCAAGATGAGTTTAGTACCTTACGTTGTCGAACAGACAAGCAGAGGCGAGCGGAATTATGATATTTATTCCAGACTGTTAAAAGACATAATCATCTTTCTTGGAGAAGAAGTAAATGAGACGACAGCAAGCCTGATCGTAGCACAGCTTCTGTTCCTGGAGTCAGAAGATCCGGGAAAAGATATTCAGTTATATATTAACTCTCCGGGTGGAGTGGTTTCCTGTGGACTGGCTATTTATGATACTATGCAGTACATCAAATGTGATGTGTCTACAATTTGTATCGGAATGGCAGCAAGTATGGGAGCATTCTTACTTGCGGGAGGAACAAAAGGAAAACGTTACGCACTCCCGAATGCTGAGATCATGATCCATCAGCCATCCGGCGGAGCAAAAGGACAGGCTACAGATATTCAGATCGTTGCAGAAAATATTCTGAAGACAAAAGAGCGCTTAAACCGTATTTTATCTGAAAACACAGGACAGCCTTTTGAAGTTGTAGCAGCAGATACTGAGCGTGATAACTATATGACGGCGGAAGAAGCAAAAGCTTATGGCCTTATCGATGCCGTAATCACAAACAGACAGTAAAATGTAGCGTGGGAGTAAGATTGAATGGCAGGAAGAATAAATCAGAGTGATAAAATACGTTGCTCTTTTTGTAATAAAACCCAGGCAGGCATTTATATCTGTGATGAGTGTATTGAAACTTGCAGTGAGATCCTTGAGGAAGAGATGCAGGATTATGAGGAACATGACACCATGGATATTAATCTGCTGACTCCGGAAGAAATCAAAGGATTTCTGGATGATTATGTAATCGGTCAGGATGAGGCAAAGAAAGTTTTGTCTGTTGCAGTGTACAATCACTACAAACGTATCATGGCTGAGCCGGATCTGGATGTGGAACTTCAGAAAAGCAATATTTTAATGCTGGGACCGACTGGTTCCGGTAAGACTTTGCTTGCACAGACACTGGCAAAAATTCTGAATGTACCGTTTGCAATTGCGGATGCAACGACATTGACGGAAGCCGGATATGTCGGTGAAGATGTGGAAAATATTCTGCTGAAAATCATTCAGGCGGCAGATTATGATGTGTCAAAAGCAGAATATGGTATTATCTATATTGATGAGATTGATAAAATCACCCGTAAATCCGAGAATGCATCGATTACAAGAGATGTATCCGGTGAAGGTGTACAGCAGGCTTTATTAAAAATTCTGGAAGGAACAATTGCGTCTGTTCCGCCGCAGGGTGGCAGAAAGCATCCGCAGCAGGAACTGATTCCGATTGACACCACCAATATACTGTTTATTTGTGGTGGTGCTTTTGAAGGAATTGACCGTATCATTGAGAATCGTATGGATCGTGGTTCCATTGGATTTAATGCAGAACTGACAGGTGCAAATGATAAAAATATCAGTGAACTGCTCAAAGATGCTCTTCCACAGGATTTTGTAAAATTTGGTATGATTCCGGAATTTATGGGACGTGTACCAATTACTGTTTCTCTGGAAGCTCTCGAACGGGAAGATCTGATCCGGATTTTAAAAGAGCCGAAAAACTCACTGTTAAAGCAGTATCAGAAACTGTTCTCTCTGGATGATGTAGAACTTGTTTTTGAGGATGATGCACTGGATGCAGTAGCAGATCTGACTATCAACAGAAAGACCGGTGCGCGTGGACTGCGTGCGATTATGGAAAATGTCATGATGGATCTGATGTACCGGATTCCGTCTGACAAAAATATTAAAAAATGCACGATTACAAAAGATATGGTAAATGGAACTGGGGAAGCAATTCTGGAATATCGTAATGGTGCAGTTGAATCTGAGAAATAGAATGGGGAAATACAGTTAAAAAGTGTTTTCCGTTTTGCAAGGGCGGGGTCAGAATATGGCGCCGCCTCTTGTGACATTTTGACTTTATCTGCAGATAAAGACTTTTCTGAGCAGAAAAGTGAAAAATAGAAAGGAATCTGTATGGGTGAAATTTTAAAGGAATTACCTGCAGTAATTTTGCGTGGTTCTGTATTGCTGCCGGGGGTGATATCACATTTTGACATCAGTACCCGTAAATCAATTGATGCAGTAGAAGCAGCAATGAATGGTGACAATCGTATTTTTCTTGTTACACAGAAGGACTTACAGACAGAAAATCCAAAACAGGAAGATGTCTATGCAATTGGTGTGGTTGCAGAAATTAAGCAGATTGTAAAGATGCAGAATCACATTATGCGGGTAATCGTTGATGCGAAAGAAAAAGCTGAACTGGCTTATTTTATAGAAAATGATAATTTCCTGAAAGCGCAGATTGTGCTGGAGGAAGAAAAGACGGAAGAAAATCTGACACCGGAAGTAAAAGAAGCAATGCTGCGTGGGCTGCAGGAAGCATTGCTGGAGTATTGCAGTGCCAATCCCAAAATAGGAAAAGAATTAAAAAATCGGATTGATGGTCTGAAAGAACTGGAAAGTTTTATTTATGTGGTTGGAGGCAGTCTCCCGATCGGTTATGAGAAGCGGCAGGAACTTCTGGAAGCCGGTTCGCTGACAGAACAGTATGAAGTCCTGATGAAAATTCTGCTGTATGAGGCAGATATCCTGCAGATCAAAAATGAATTGCAGGAGAAAGTAAAAGAACGTGTAGACAAAAACCAGAAGGAATATATTCTCCGGGAAGAAATGAAAGTAATCCGTGAGGAACTGGGCGAAGATAATACCACATCCGATATCAAACAATTTGAAGAAGCACTGGAAAAATTAGATGCAGATGAGGTAGTCAAAGAGCGAATCCGGAAAGAAATTGCCCGTTTTAAAAACGTAGCAAACAGTCCGGCAGAAGGCAGTGTCGTGCGCGGTTATATCGAGACATTACTGGATCTTCCATGGAATAAAAAATCTGAGGATAATACCGATCTGAAAAATGCAGAGCAGATTTTGAATGATGACCATTACGGGCTGGAAAAAGTAAAAGAACGTGTTCTGGAATTTCTGGCAGTCCGTGGTCTGACAAAAGGTGGAGAAAGTCCGATCATTTGTCTGGTAGGACCGCCTGGAACAGGAAAAACAAGCATTGCGCGTTCTGTAGCCAGAGCACTGGACAAAAAGTATGTCCGGATCTGTCTTGGCGGTGTCAAAGATGAGGCGGAGATTCGAGGCCATCGAAGAACCTATGTGGGAGCTATGCCGGGACGGCTGATTCAGGGGATTCGTCAGGCAGGAGTGAAAAATCCGCTGATGCTGCTGGATGAGATTGACAAAATGAGCAGTGATTATAAGGGTGACCCGTCTTCTGCCATGTTAGAAGTACTGGATTCCGAGCAGAATTCTAAATTTATCGATCATTACGTGGATTTGCCGGTAGACCTGTCAGAAGTCTTATTTATTGCAACAGCAAACGATGTACATACGATTCCACGTCCGCTGTTGGATCGTATGGAGCTGATCGAGGTATCCAGTTACACGGAAAATGAAAAAATGCATATCGCAAAAGAACATCTGCTGGAAAAGCAGAAAGAAAAAAACGGTCTGAATCCGCAGCAGCTTACAATTAGCGGTGAAGCGCTGCACCAGGTGATCAGTGGTTATACCAGAGAAGCAGGTGTGCGTAATCTGGAGCGTAAGCTTGGTGAAATCTGCAGAAAAGCAGCCAGAGAGATTTATGAAGGAAATTGTGATGCAGTCCATGTAGAGGCAGAACAGCTGGAACAATATCTCGGAAAACAACGCTTTCATGTGGATCATATCAATGCTCAGGATGAAATCGGTATTGTCCGTGGTCTGGCCTGGACCAGTGTAGGCGGAGATACCCTGCAGATTGAAGTTAATGTGATGCCGGGCAAAGGAGAATTTAAACTGACCGGTCAGCTGGGCGATGTGATGAAAGAATCTGCCCAGGCAGGCATCAGTTATATCCGTTCTGTAGGAGAAACTTACGGAATTGCGGAAGATTTCTTTACCAAACATGATATTCATATTCATATTCCGGAAGGAGCAGTTCCAAAAGATGGTCCTTCCGCAGGAATTACCATGGCAACGGCAATGCTGTCTGCCATCATCAAAAAACCGGTACGTGCGGATGTGGCAATGACAGGTGAAATCACACTGCGTGGTCGTGTACTGCCAATCGGTGGCTTGAAAGAAAAACTGCTGGCAGCGAAAGTGGCCGGAATCCGCACTGTATGTGTGCCGTCACAGAATGAGGCAGATGTGGCAGAAATTTCAGATGAGATCAAAGAAGGACTGCAGATCTGTTATGTTAGTAAAATGGAAGAAGTGCTGAAAATAGCAATGAATGGAGGAACCAATGATCATTAAAAATGTTTCACTGGAAACAGTATGCGGTTATACAAGTAAATTGCCGAAAAATACAAAACCTGAGATTGCCTTTGCGGGAAAATCCAACGTGGGAAAATCATCTCTGATCAATACACTGATGAACCGGAAAGCACTGGCCAGAACTTCCGGTCAGCCGGGAAAAACCCAGACTATTAATTTTTATAATGTCAATGATGTCATGTATCTGACAGATCTCCCGGGATATGGTTTTGCAAAAGTCTCTCAAAAAGAAAAAGAGAAATGGGGAACGATGATTGAAAATTATCTCCATAATTCTGAACAGTTGAGAGTCGTATTTTTGCTGGTTGATATCCGTCATGAACCGTCGGCAAATGATAAAATGATGTATGAGTGGATGGTATATCAGGGATTTCATCCAATCATTATTGCAACGAAAATGGATAAAATTAAACGCAGTCAGGTGCAGAAACAGCTAAAAGTGATTCGTCAGGGACTGAATACAGAACCGGGAACGATATTGATTCCGTTTTCTGCTGAAACAAAGCAGGGAAGAGATGAAATCTGGGATCTGATGGATCAGATTCTGGAATCTGATGGAGAAGCCGATGAAGAATAAATATGTGTTTACCGCTGTTTTGCTTGCAGTTATTTTATTTGTCGGAACGGCACTGACAGCACTTTATGTGCATACAGAACAGAAAAATGAGCAGGTAAAAGACGGAGACTTGCTGGTAGTGACCTCTTTTTACCCGATGTATGTCGCAGCAGAAAATGTAATCGGAAATATCGAAGACGTTACGCTGGAAAACTTAAGTGAACCGCAGACCGGGTGTCTGCATGATTATCAGCTGACAGCAGCAGATATGAAGCTGCTCTCAAAAGCGGATGTGTTTATCGTCAATGGTGGTGGAATTGAATCATTTTTGTCTGATGTGGCAGAATCCTATCCGAATCTGAAAATTATACAGGCGTGTGACGGGATTGAACTGCTGGAATCTGCAGAAGGAACAGATGCAATGGACCAATCCGATGATGAGCATCTGCATGAGACAGAAGAGCATAGTGAGGACACGGATCATGTTCATACAGAATCGGATATCCATACGGAAGACACGGATCATGACAGTCACGATCATTCCGAACATGACCATGAGCATGGAGATAACGCACATGTATGGATGAATATGTCTGACTATCAGCAGCAGATTCAGAATATCTGTCAGGGATTATCAGAAGCAGATGCGCATCATGCAGCGCAGTATCAGGAAAATGCACAGAGTTATCAGGAAAAAGTACAGGAATTACAGACAGAAGCAGAAAAACTGAAGGCACAGATTCAGAGCCAGCCTGTTGTGGTCTTCCATGAGGCATATGAATATATTGTGCAGGAATATGGTCTGGAACTTGCAGGAGAAATGAATCTTGATGAGGAACGTCAGGTAAGTGCGGGTGAAGTGGCTGATATACTGCATGTAATTGAAGAACATCAGGTGTCTGTGGCTCTGGCAGAAGAACTGTATGGTTCTGACATGGGGGAAATGGTAGCAAAACAAAGTGGCGTAAAAGTCATTTATCTGGATACACTGACAAGAGGAGATTATTCTGCCGACAGTTATCTGGAAGGGATGAGAAACAATATAGAAAAGTTGAAAGAGGCATTCCAATGATGAAAAAAATTATGGAACCCTGTGGTCTGCACTGCATCAAAATGCAGGATATTGGTGTGACTATTGGCGAACAGACGATTCTGGAACATGTAAATCTGCACATCCATTGTGGTACACTTGCTGCCATTATCGGAAAAAACGGTGCGGGAAAATCGACTTTGATCAAGGCAATTCTCGGGGATATTCCACATACGGGAACCATTGAATTCAAAGACCGTGAAAACGGACATATGCAGAAAATGCGAATCGGATATGTACCGCAGTCGTTGAATATTGAGAAAAAAACACCAATCAGTGTGTACGATATGATTGCAAGCTACCAGAGTCGTTATCCGGTTTTCTGGAAAAAAAGCAAAAAATTGTATGCAAAAATACAAGAACATCTGGAAATTTTTAAAGCGGCAGACCTGATTGATAAACAGGTGTGCAATTTGTCCGGCGGAGAATTACAGCGAGTCCTTCTCTCTATGGCGGTCATGGATGAACCAAACCTGTTGCTGCTGGATGAGCCGGTGTCAGGAATTGACCAGAATGGTATGGATCTGTTTTATCATACGATTTCAGAACTGAAGAAACACTATGACCTTGCCATTATTCTTATTTCTCATGATCTGGATTATGTGGCGCAATATGCAGATCAGGTAATCCTGATTGATGGAACAGTAAAAAAACAGGGAACCGTTCGCCAGGTGTACGAAAGTGAGGAATTTCACAAAGTATTTGGACACTTTGATCTGGAAAATTATAAACCAAGCCGCCAGGTAAAAGAGCAGCAGACACAGAATGTTGCCATGCCAAAGCATAATCACGGCCTGTGGAAGGAGGAAGAATAAATGAATGGAATTACCTCCTTGTTTCAGTATGATTTTATGGTCAGCGCCTTTATTGCTGTTTTGATCATCACACCTTTATTTGGAATATTGGGAACAATGATCGTTAATAATAAAATGGCATTTTTCTCAGATGCACTGGGGCATTCTGCTCTTACTGGAATAGCGGTCGGAGTCGTGTGCAGTATACCGGACACCAATCTGTCCATGGTTATTTTTGGCATTGCATTTGCACTGTTGCTGAACTGGATCAAAAGCAAAAGCACAGCATCTACAGATACGATTATTTCTGTATTTTCATCCTGCTGTATCGCAATCGGTCTGGCAATATTATCACGGGGCGGAAACTTCAGTAAATATTCCAGTTTACTTGTGGGAGATATCTTGAGCATTACGCACAGAGAAATTATATATTTACTGCTGATTTTTCTGGCTACCATTGTATTCTGGATTCTGTGTTACAATCGTTTGCAGGCAATCAGTCTGCATCGGACACTCGCCAAGAGCAAACATATGCGTATCCGTTTGATTGAAAACCTGTTTTCCGTATTTATTGCGCTGATGGTTATGTTGTCAATCAAATGGGTAGGAATTTTAATTATTAATGCACTGCTGATACTTCCGGCAGCATCCGCAAGAAACATTGCAGAAAATCTGAGGGAATATCATTTCTTCTCGATTCTTTTCTCTATGTTTTCCGGAATTGTGGGATTATTTATTTCTTATTACACAAATGTGGCAACAGGTCCGATGATTGTAATTATTGCATCTGTCATATTTTTTTCCACATACTTTTACGGAAGAAACCGATGAAATTCCTGTTTAGGTGAAAGCGAAAAAGCTGGAACCAGAAA
>CABRZK010000066.1 GCA_902475415.1 uncultured Eubacterium sp. | reverse complement strand
GGAGGTGAGTTCGCGGGAGGAGGCGAAAATAGGCGGCGCAGCGCAGATAGAAAATCGTCCGTGTCTGCATGGATTTTTAAGTCCAACTTTTTCGTTTTCACCTAAAAGAAATTAGCATTTTTCAGGTTCCGGATAGTCTACACCAAAAGTATCAACGGTTACTTTTGCCATTTTCTGCTGTGCCATCGGACGGTCACTGTAATCGCAGCGTGTCTCGGCAATCTTGTTTACATTTTCCATACCTTCGATTACTTTACCAAAACCTGCGTATTCACCATCAAGATGTGGTGCAGCGGCATGCATGATAAAGAACTGGCTTCCGACAGAGTTCGGCATCATGGTACGTGCCATGGACAGAACACCCGGTGTGTGTTTTAAATTGTTTGTGAAACCATTGTGGGAGAACTCACCACGGATGCTGTAGCCAGGACCACCGATTCCGGTTCCTTCCGGATCGCCACCCTGAATCATAAAGCCTTTGATAACGCGGTGGAAGATTACTCCGTCATAAAACCCTTTTTTTACGAGAGAGATAAAGTTATTTACTGTATTTGGGGCGATTTCCGGATAAAGCTCAGCTTTGATGATATCGCCGTTTTCCATTTCGATTGTTACGATTGGATTCTGTGCCATAATTTCCTCCTTGTTATTGCCAAAAAATTTAGTTGTGCTGGCAATTCTATGGCATATTGTATCTGAAAAATATGTTGTTTTCAAGAAAATTCAAAAAAATGGCTATTTTTTTCTGAAATCGTGTGATACTCTAAAATATAACATTACAGTTCACTCGTACAGGTTCTTGCTGGCACAGACATGCTCGCATGTATGGGACAGTAAGAATCTGTACGAAGGGAGCGCCGTCTTATGAGCAAAAATAGTAGCGAAGCTACGGAGAAACCCGGAACGGGGGTTTTGCGAATGGCGCGGGTGAACTGTAACAAATATAACATTACAGGCGGCGTCTGCACAGGGAAAGCGTTGCAATTTATGACAAATTTCATTATAATGTTGGAATAGGTGGGATCGAGATGAAAACAAAAGAAAAACAGACAATTTCAGAAAAAAATAATATTCCGCAGACAAAGATGCAGATTGATGAAGCTGCCCTTCAGTCGATAGAACCGGATGCAGTTCTGGATTCGGCAAAAATCGTTCCAATCCGGGATTTTGTAAGTCCGGAGGAACTGCACCAGGATCTGATTGACATTATTAGAAAATACCATCCGTCAGCAGATATTTCCATGGTGGAGAAAGCTTATCAGATTGCGGCGGAAGCACATAAGACACAGGTGCGCAAATCCGGAGAACCTTATATTATTCATCCGTTATATGTGGCAATCATTCTGGCTGAACTTGAGATGGATAAAGAAACCATCGTGGCCGGACTTCTTCATGATGTCGTGGAAGATACCGTTATGACAGATGAAGAAATCAAAGAAGAGTTCGGCCCGGAAGTAGCACTTCTGGTAGACGGTGTCACCAAGCTGGGACAGATTGCCTATGATGCAGATAAAGTGGAAGTTCAGGCCGAAAATCTGAGAAAGATGTTTCTGGCTATGGCGAAGGATATCCGCGTCATTATCATCAAGCTGGCAGACCGTCTGCACAATATGCGTACATTAAAATATATGAAGCCGGAGAAACAGAAGGAAAAAGCCCGTGAGACGATGGATATCTATGCACCGATCGCCCAGCGTCTTGGTATTTCCAAAATCAAGATTGAGCTGGAGGATCTGGCTTTGAAGTATCTGGAGCCGGAAGCTTACTATGATCTGGTGGAAAAAATTGCCGTAAGAAAATCCGCCAGAGATGCTTATGTCAACCGTCTGATGAGGGATGTGGAAGCCTGTCTGAAAGAAGCAGGTATCAAAGCAACCGTCATGGGCCGTGCAAAGCATTTTTTCAGTATTTATAAAAAGATGGTGAACCAGAACAAGACACTGGATCAGATTTATGATCTGTTTGCCATCCGTATTATCGTGGATGATGTGAAGGACTGTTATGCAGCACTTGGCGTAATCCATGAGAAATACAAACCGATCCCGGGACGTTTTAAAGATTATATCGCAATGCCGAAACCGAATATGTATCAGTCTCTGCACACGACACTGATCGGACCAACCGGTCAGCCTTTTGAAATTCAGATTCGTACAGAGGAAATGCATCGTACTTCTGAATACGGTATTGCTGCCCACTGGAAATACAAAGAAGCCAATAATGGCAACAGCATCAACGGCGAGGAAGAAAAACTCAGCTGGCTGCGTCAGATTCTGGAATGGCAGCGGGATATGTCGGACAATAAGGAATTCATGAGTCTGTTGAAGAGTGATCTGGATCTCTTTTCCGACAGTGTATTCTGCTTTACCCCAAGCGGTGATGTCAAGAGTCTTCCGAGAGGATCGACACCGATTGATTTTGCCTATGCGATTCATTCAGCAGTCGGCAATAAGATGATCGGAGCAAAAGTCAATGGTCGTCTGGTAACGATTGATTATAATATCCGCAATGGTGACCGGATTGAGATTCTGACGTCTGCAAATTCCAAAGGACCAAGCCGTGACTGGCTGAATCTGGTAAAGAGTACGCAGGCCAAAAATAAGATTAATCAGTGGTTCCGCAATCAGTTTAAGGAAGAAAATATCATTAAAGGAAAAGAACTGCTGAATAATTACTGTAAAGTAAAATCCATTAATTTTGGCGATATCAATAAACCTGCTTATCAGGCGAAAGTACAGCGTAAGTATGGTTTCCGTGACTGGGACTCCGTATTGGCTGCCGTAGGACATGGCGGACTGACCGAATCGCAGATCGTCAACCGTATGATGGAGGAGTACCGCAAGGAACATAAGCAGGAACTGACGGATGCACAGGTAGTGGAAAATGCCTCCGAGCAGAAAGAGAAGCATGCAGAGGCAGAACGCACGACACATAAGAAAAGTGGTATTATCGTCAAAGGTCTGACGGATGTGGCCGTACATTTTTCTAAATGCTGCAGCCCGGTTCCGGGAGACGAGATCGTCGGATTTGTCACAAGAGGCCGTGGAGTATCCATTCACAGAACAGACTGTGTCAACATCATCCAGTTGCCGGATTTTGACAGACAGCGTCTGATCGAGGCAGAATGGCAGCAGGGAGCAGCGGAAGAGGCAAATGGCGGACATGGCCGTTACCTTGCAGAACTCCGGATTTTTGGAAATAACCGTACCGGTCTGCTGGTGGACATTTCGAAAGTATTTACAGAACGTGGCATTGACATCAATTCCATTAATTCCAGAACAAGTAAGAAAGGTATTGCGACAATCGCAGTTTCTTTCTATACGAAAGGAAAAGATGAACTGAGCATGCTTGGTGAGAAGCTGCGTCAGATTGAAAGTGTATTTGAAATCGAGCGTACCACAGGCTGACAGAGATACCAGGAAAAAAAGAATGGCAGGCTGTTTCCATATCTGGAATCAGATATGGATCAGACGGAAACATGGAGAAAAACAGATGGTTGATTTAAGAATTGAAGAATATAATGTTGGCGATATCGGAACAAACTGTTACTTTATCGTAAACGCAGATACAAAAGAAATGGTGCTCATTGATCCGGGCGGAAATGGAGAGGATCTGATTCGCCGTATCAAAGAGAGAGGTTTGAATCTTCAGGCCGTATTGCTGACACACGGACATTATGACCATGCACATCACGCCCGTATGGTGGCCGATGCATTTGGTGTTCCGGTATATGCAAGTGAAAAAGAGAAAGTTACGATGCATGACATTCAGAAAAATGTGTCTGCCATGTTTGGCAATCCGGAAACTTACGATGCAGATGTGTATACAAAAGATGGTGAGGTGCTGAATCTGGCAGGATTTACGATCAAAGTAATTTCCACACCAGGACATACGGAAGGTGGATGCTGCTATTACTTTGACGGCAATAAAGTGCTTGCCAGCGGTGATACACTGTTTTGTGGTTCTGTGGGAAGAACCGATTTTAAAGGCGGAAGCATGTCAGATCTGGTGCGTTCCGTGAAAGAAAAACTGTTTATACTTCCGAATGATACCGCAGTACTTCCGGGACATGAGGCACGTACTACGATCGGTTATGAAAAACAGTATAATATGTATTTAGCGTAAGAATATATCATGAAGAAAAGGAATTTTCGTGAAGCAGTTTTGGAAAGATATCTGTTTTTATGAAAATTCCTTTTGTGCCGAAAGAGACACCGTAACACTGAGAGAATGCAGGAAGGCAGTTCAAATTAACAGAGAAACAAGAAAGAGAACGTCAGTTTAAACTGATAATGAAGATAGATGAGGATAAAAATATGATAACAGTTCAATTAAATGAGCCGGATTTTGAATATGATATTCATTCTCTGGTGAAAGCTTTTTATCCGCAGCATGATGTGCTTGTAAAAGCGATGCCGCGAGAAGAGTTTCCGGAGAGTGAATTTCATCTTGAAATAAATTATGACAGAGAAAAGGGAGATGTTTCATATTCTTTTTTTAAACCACAGAGAGAGAATTGCCCGGACAATCCGGGTGGAGAGCAACTGGCATTGAGTGGTGCTGTTTCAGTCGATTTTACAGATCGCAAAGAGACCAAAAATGAATTAAAGCAGAAGTTATATCATCTGCTGACACAGTTTTCCGGAAAGACACTTCCGTGGGGAACCTTAACAGGCATTCGCCCGACCAAGATTCCGATGGAGATGCTGGAGCACGGTCAGAGTGAGGATGAGATTCGCACTTATATGAAAGACACTTATTTTGCCTCAGATGAAAAAATCGAGCTCAGTCTTGCTGTGGCAAAAAGGGAACTGGAACTGTTAAGCCGCATCGATTATGAGAACGGGTACAGCTTATATGTGGGAATTCCGTTCTGTCCAAGTACCTGTCTGTACTGTTCTTTTACCTCTTATCCGCTGGCAAAATGGGCAAACAGAATGGATGAGTATCTGGATGCGCTGGAAAAGGAAATTGTATTTACGGCAGAGGCGTGCAAAGATAAGGTGTTAAACTCCGTTTATATCGGTGGTGGTACACCGACAACACTTTCCGCAGAGCAGATGGATCGTCTGCTGACGATGATCGGCAAGTATTTTGGCATTGCAGATGAGCAGGGCAGAATGATTTATGCGGATGATGCACTGCATCAGACAACAGACAGGGCAGAATGCAAAGTGGATGGTTATGCAAATGCAGAGCAGGAAATATCAGATTTGAAAAATCAGAATGTGGATGAATCAGGGCAGCAGAAAACAGAAAATGCTGGTGCAGATAAGCATAAACATACACAGCTTTTAGAGTTTACGGTAGAAGCAGGACGCCCGGATAGCATTACGCGTGAAAAACTGGAAGTGATCCGCAGACACAATATTTCCAGAATTTCCATCAATCCGCAGACAATGAAGGAAGAAACACTGCGCCTGATCGGACGTCAGCATACGGTACAACAGACCATTGACAGTTTCAAACTGGCCCGGGAAGTCGGATTTGATAATATCAATATGGATCTGATCGTAGGACTTCCGGAAGAAACCATTGAGGATGTGCGCAATACAATGAAACAATTGGAAGAACTGGATCCGGACAATATCACGGTTCATTCTCTGGCCATCAAGCGTGCTGCCAGATTGCGGATGCAGAAGGAACAGTACGAAAACCTGCATATTGAAAATACCGCACAGACCATTGACCTGACCGCAGAGTGCTGCCATGAGATGGGACTGGAGCCATATTATCTGTATCGGCAGAAAAATATGGCAGGCAATTTTGAAAATGTTGGTTACGCCAAACCAGGAAAAGCCGGAGTCTACAACATTCTGATTATGGAAGAAAAGCAGACTATCATGGCACTTGGCGCGGGCGCAACCACCAAAGTTGTATTTGAAGGCGGCAAGCGTATTGAACGCGTGGGAAATGTGAAAGATATTACCAATTACCTGGATCGCGTAGATGAGATGGTAGAACGGAAACGGGAATTGTTGAAAAACTGTGGTCAGCTGTGATAAAAACACTTGCTATATCAAATGCAGAAACGTATAATAAACTATGTATGTGAACACAGCAAAGACAAGGAAAGATGTGTTTATTTGCTTATGATAAAACAGAAGTAAAAACGCTGTTTTTAGAAATAGAAAATACAGAGCAATCTGTATGGAATGGAGGATATACAGTGGCTTTAAAGAAGAAACCGGTAAACGGTATGAAAGATATTATGCCGGATGAGATGCAGATCCGCGATTATGTGCAGAGCGTGATCAAAGAGACTTATCGTGCATTCGGATTTACCCCGATTGAGACACCTTGTATGGAAGATATTGCAAACCTGAGCAACAAGCAGGGTGGAGAGAATGAGAAACTGATCTTCAAAGTTTTAAAACGTGGAGAGAAACTGAAACTGGAGACGGCACAGAGTGAGGCAGATCTGGTTGATTTCGGTATGAGATATGATCTGACAGTTCCGCTTTGCCGTTATTATGCAAATCATGCAAATGATCTGCCATCCCCGTTTAAAGCACTTCAGATGGGAAATGTATGGCGTGCAGACCGTCCGCAGAGAGGACGTTACCGTCAGTTTATGCAGTGTGATATTGATATCCTTGGCGAGCCGTCCAATCTGGCAGAGATCGAACTGATTCTTGCTACCACTACAACACTTGGCAAACTTGGATTCAAGAATTTTGAGATTCGTATCAATGAGCGCCGTATCTTAAAAGCAATGGCAGCTTACAGTGGTTTTGCAGAGGAAGATTTTGACACCGTATTTATCATTCTGGATAAAATGGACAAGATCGGGCTGGAAGGTGTTGCAGAGGAGCTTGCAAAAGAAGGCTATGCGCAGGAATCCATCGATAAATATCTGTCACTGTTCGCAGGTGTGGAGCAGGCAGAAGACGGCATCAGCTACCTGGCAGATACCTTAGGTGATTATCTGGATGCAGAGATCGTTCAGAATATGAAAGAGATTGCATCTGCAGTCAATGCAACCAAGACAGCATCATTTGAACTGGTATTTGATCCGACTCTGGTTCGTGGTATGTCTTATTATACAGGAACTATTTTTGAGATTGCCATTCCGGAATTCGGCGGAAGCTGCGGTGGCGGCGGCCGTTACGACAAGATGGTCGGCAACTTTACCGGAAAAGATGTTCCGGCCTGTGGTTTTTCCATCGGATTTGAGCGTATCATCCTGCTTTTGATGGAGAATGGATTTAAGATTCCGGAGCAGCCGAAAAAGACAGCATATCTGATCGAAAAAGGATATCCGGGAGATAAACTGAGCGAAGTAATCGGACAGGCACAGCAGGCTCGCGCAAATGGCGAGCAGGTACTGGTTGTCCGCATGAATAAAAATAAAAAATTCCAGAAAGAGCAGCTTTCCAAAGAAGGTTATGAAGAGTTTGTAGAATTTTTTAAATAGGAGGAAAAAGTTATGGCAGAGTCCATGCGTGGATTAAAGAGATCCCACAGATGTACGGAAGTATCCAGTGCGGATATCGGAAGTACCGTTACTGTGATGGGATGGGTACAGAGAAGAAGAAATCTGGGAAGCCTGATTTTTATTGATCTGAGAGACCGTTCCGGTCTGCTTCAGATCGTATTTGATGAAAACAGTGTAGGAACGGACGGATTTGCAAAAGCGGAGACACTCAGAAGTGAGTACGTTATCGCAGTTGTTGGAAAAATCCAGAAACGTTCCGCAGCAGTAAATGAGAATTTAAAAACAGGTGATATCGAAGTGATCGCAGAGAGCCTGCGCATCCTTTCTGAATCCGATACACCGCCTTTCCACATTGAGGAGAATTCTCAGACAAAAGACGAGATCCGGTTGAAATACCGTTATCTGGATCTGCGTCGTCCGGATTTACAGAGAAATCTGATGCTGAGAAGTAAAGTGGCTTATCTGATGCGTGATTTCATGGCAAAAGAAGGCTTTATCGAGATTGAGACACCGGTTCTGACAAAATCTACGCCGGAGGGAGCCAGAGATTACCTGGTACCAAGCCGTGTGCATCCGGGCAGCTTTTATGCGTTGCCACAGTCTCCGCAGCTGTTCAAACAGTTACTGATGTGTTCCGGATATGACCGTTATTTCCAGATCACAAAATGTTTCCGTGACGAGGATCTGCGTGCAGACCGTCAGCCGGAGTTTACACAGGCCGATATGGAGCTGTCTTTCGTAGACGTTGATGATGTATTAGATGTCAATGAGCGTCTGTTAAAATATGTATTCAAAGAGGCAATCGGTGTGGATGTACAGATTCCGCTTCCACGTATGACATGGCAGGATGCCATGGACCGTTATGGTTCTGACAAACCGGATACCCGTTTTGGCATGGAATTACATGATGTATCTGATGTTGTAAGAAACTGCGGATTCGGTGTATTTACCGGCGCATTGGAAAACGGCGGAAGCGTTCGTGGTATCGCTGTTCCGGGCAAAGCTTCCATGGGACGTAAACAGATCGACAAGCTGGTTGATCTGGCAAAGACATACGGAGCAAAAGGTCTGGCTTACCTGTGTGTAAACGAAGATGGCACATACAAATCTTCTTTTGCAAAATTCATGACAGAAGAGGAGCTGGCAGCTTTAGTAGAAGCAACCGAAGGAAAACCGGGCGATCTGCTCTTATTTGCAGCAGATAAAAATAAGGTTGTGTGGGCTGTTCTTGGCGCATTAAGACTTCATATGGCAAAAGAGCTGAACCTGCTGGATCCGAACCAGTACAACTTCCTCTGGGTAACAGAGTTCCCGTTACTTGAGTGGTCCGATGAAGAGAATCGTTATATGGCAATGCATCATCCGTTTACTATGCCAATGGAAGAGGATTGGGATAAGATCGATTCTGATCCGGGCGCTGTTCGTGCAAAAGCATATGATATCGTATTAAACGGTACCGAGCTTGGCGGCGGTTCTGTCCGTATCCATCAGGATGATATTCAGGAGAAAATGTTTGAGGTACTTGGATTTACAAAAGAGCGTGCATGGGATCAGTTCGGTTTCCTGCTTTCTGCATTCAAGTATGGTGTACCGCCACACGCAGGGCTGGCTTACGGTTTAGACCGTATGGTAATGCATATGGTACATGCAGATTCCATCCGTGATGTCATTGCATTCCCGAAGGTAAAAGATGCTTCCTGTCTGATGACAGAGGCACCGGGAACCGTAGACGAGAAACAGTTGGAAGAGCTTGGACTTGCGATCAAACTTCCGGAAAACACAGAAGAAACAGCAGAGTAAAAATAAACAAAAATAAGGAAAAGTCAGGAGTTGAAAATCTGTGGATTTTCGGCTCCTGACTTTTTATGTGTTGAAAAACAAGGATTTAAAAGAAAAAATTGTGATTGTACAAATTGTACAGGTTAATTTTAGTAAGAAAAATAGGTGTTGACGGTAAATGAAAAAACGCTTATATTCATGTCAATGTTCTTTATAACAATCTCATCTGACAAGAAAAGTCTGATTGTCAGTTCTATATTATAAGTATTTGTCTAATGGATTTGAGTATCCTGTTTTGCCATTTCGGTAACGTTCAGAAGCAAGTGATTACAACAGAAAGGAAATTAGAAAATGACCAAAAAATTGCAGAAATATTTTTCTATGATTCATACACGCGAGGAAGTGTTAAATGAAATCGAAAGCAGTAAAAAATTACAAAAGATATTTTATTCCTGGGAAGAAGAACAACAAAAGGAATTTCTGGATTTTTGCACTGGTGTGCGTGGAATAAAGGTGATGTATGATTTTGTAAGCAAAGAAGTACTGAATCCTGAATCTACGCCGGAACGAGTCGATGAATTACTATCTTTGTTGCTAAAACAGGAAGTTCATGTGATGGAAGTGTTGCCCAATGATGGGACAAGACTGGCAGATGAATCGTCACTTGTAATCATGGATATTGTTGTACAACTTTCAGATGGTAGTATTGCAAATCTGGAAATTCAGAAAATCGGGTATAAGTTTCCCGGAGAAAGGAGTGCATGCTATTCGGCAGATTTATTGTTGCGGCAATATAAACGTGTGCGAAGTGAGCGTAAAAAGAAATTTAGTTATAAAGATATTAAAGACGTATATACAATCGTATTATTTGAAAATAGCCCGGCAGAATTTAGAAAAAATCCGGACATTTATGTACATACATCAAAGCAGCAATTTGATACGGGAGTGGAGGTAAATCTTTTACAAAAATATGTATTTGTATCCCTTGACAATTTTAAAAATATTCAGGAAAATAAAGAAAACAAATATCTGATAAATACTCGGTTAGATGCGTGG
>CABRZK010000065.1 GCA_902475415.1 uncultured Eubacterium sp. | reverse complement strand
CTGCCGATTCTGACGGTTGATACGGATGGCATGGAGTTATACGACAAAGGCGAGGAAAAAGCATGGCTGGAGCTGTTTCGGGTGTTTGTGGGAGAACAGCAGGATGTAATTCCGGGAACCATCGGAATCCTTGGCATGACACCGCAGGATATCAGTGATCTTCGGGCGGCTGACCGCATTCGGGCACGTTTCGCAGCAGATGGAAAAACAGCCGTCTGCTATGGTATGGGAAATGGTTTGGATGATGTGAAACATGTTTCAACGGCAGAAAAACATATCGTGGTCGCACCGGCGGCACTGGAAGCGGCAAAATATCTGGAACGGACGTTTGGAACACCGTATGAGATTGGCTATCCGCTGGTGGATGAACTGGTTGCGGATCTGGATTACACAGGCAAAAAAGTACTGGTTGTGAGTCAGCAGGTAATCGGAAATGCGGTTCGTGAAGACATCCGGAAAAAAGCGCCGGATGCACAGGTGACAGTGGCAAGCTGGTTTATGATGAAACCGGAACTTCGCCAGGAAGGAGATCTGCATCTGCGGGATGAGGACGATTATATAGAACTGGTTGAGAACGGTGAGTTTGATGTGATTTATGCGGATCATTGTATGGAGCGTATGACACCGAAATTTTCCGGAACTTTCGTGGATGCGGTTCATTTCGCAGTGTCCGGGCGGCTGGCTGGCTAACCGTGAGATAGATTGTGGGAGAATTGAACCGCATCCACGAAAGTTACAAGACGGATTCGAGTGTATGGTATCGTCCAGGGGGTTGGCTTCCGACCGACGGTAAGTCGGCATGCAGTGGCAAACGGAATCCGGGGAAAGGTCTGTAATAAGGGACCTTATGTGGAGATTTATGCACAGGGAACGGAACAGCAGGTGGATGGATTTCTGAAGGATCTGGAAGAACGACCGCCGAAGCGTGCGGCGATTTTAAAAATAAATGTGGAGAATGTTGCAGCAGAGGATGCACCTTATTTTGAGACATTTGACATTATTGAAAGTGAGAAAACGAAGGGTGAGATTTTTGTTTCACCGGATATTGCGATCTGCGATGAGTGCAAGGCAGAGATGTATGATCCAAAGGACCGGCGGTATCTGCATCCCTTTATCAATTGCACCTGTTGCGGACCGCGTCTGACGATTCTGGATTCGCTGCCTTATGACCGGGAACGTACCAGTATGAAGGAGTTTCCGATGTGTCCGGATTGTGCGAAGGAATATTATGATCCGGAGACGAGACGTTATGATGCGCAGCCGGTTTGCTGCAACGAATGTGGACCGGAAATGTATCTGATCGGCAGGTCAGAACGTGGCCGGGAGGCAATCACATATACCAGACAGGTGATTCACGATGGCGGAATCGTGGCTATCAAAGGCATTGGTGGTTTTCATCTGTGCTGTGATGCGACCAATGAGGATGCGGTCAGCTGTCTGCGTACCTTAAAACGCCGTCCGGCAAAGCCCTTTGCGATTATGGCAAAGGATGAAAATGTGGTGAAACGGGAATGTATCGTCGCACCGGAACAGGAAGCGATTCTGACGGGACATCAGAAGCCGATTTTGTTGTTAGATAGAAAAAACATATGGGATAAGTCAATTCATCATAATGAGTGTAAAGAAAAACAACTGGAGTCGGAAAAACCGGTAAATAAAAAACAGATGACTGAAAGTCGACTGGCTCCGTCTGTGGCACCGGGTAATCCGAAGGTTGGTGTGATGCTTCCTTATGCACCGGTGCAGCTTCTGATTTTTGAGTATGATGATGGAATTGAAATGCCGGATTTGCTTGTAATGACGAGTGGAAATACATCAGGCGCACCGATTTGTCGGGATGATGAGGAAGCCGTTGCAGAGCTGTCGCATCTGTGTGATGCGATTTTATCTCATAATCGGAAAATCAGGATTCGTGCAGATGACACGGTTATGGATTTCTACAAAAATGAACCGTATATGATCCGGCGTTCCAGAGGCTATGCACCGCTTCCGTTTATGACATCGGTGGACTGGAAAGGTCAGGTGCTGGCGGTTGGCGGTGAATTGAAAAACACATTCTGTATCGGTGTGGACAGTCGTTTTTATCCGTCTCCGTATGTGGGCGATCTGGAGGATCTGCGAACGGTAAAGGCTTTGCAGGAGACGATTCACCGGTTTCAGACGTTGCTGGAAGTGGAGCCGCAGGTGGTAGTCTGTGATCTGCATCCGAAATATAATTCCACGGTTGTGGCAGAGAGTCTTGGTTATCCGATGATTCAGGTGCAGCACCATTATGCACACATTTTATCCTGCATGACAGAAAATGACTGTCAGGATCCGGTCATCGGAGTTTCCTTTGACGGAACGGGATATGGAACAGACGGAACTATCTGGGGCGGAGAAATTTTACTGGCAGATTATCAGGATTTTACCAGATTTGGCAGTATTACTCCGTTTTTGCAGATTGGCGGTGATGCTTCTGCGAAAGAAGGCTGGCGTATCGCAGTATCCATGATTTACGGATACACCAAAGACAGGGAAAAAGCATGGGAAATTATTGAAAAACTGGGACTTTGCAGTGAACAGGAAAGCAAGGTGCAGTTTACCATGGCAGACCGCAAAATTAATGCTGTGATGTCAACCAGTGCTGGCCGGCTTTTTGATGCTGTCAGTGCAATTCTTGGAATCCGACGACAGTCGAGTTTTGAAGGCGAGGCATCCACGGCTCTTCAATTTGCGGCAGAGGAATATGAACAGCAGAACAGCAGAGCGGAATGTGGAAAAAGAGATTTGATGCAGAAAGGCCCGTGGCTGTTCTGTAACGATACACCGGAGATGATATCAGATATGTCAGATGATGCGATAAATAAAGTGGTAAGAGCGGATTCTGATATGGATAGA
The DNA here is from genome assembly GCA_902475415.1 of uncultured Eubacterium sp. Classification (GTDB taxonomy): domain Bacteria; phylum Bacillota; class Clostridia; order Lachnospirales; family Lachnospiraceae; genus Eubacterium_I. The sequence continues at coordinate 7,477 of CABRZK010000065.1, read as the reverse complement.
AACTGTATGCTAAATACGGAACTGTTGGTACAGAAAATTGTGGAGGCAAAATTACAGGGAACAGACAGTAATGAACTGGCATATTTGTTCCATCAGGTGCTGGCAGAACAGATTGTGGCAGCCTGTAAGGAAGCAAGAGAAGTGACCGGCAGACAGAAAGTAGCGTTAAGCGGCGGTGTTTTCCAGAATCGATTATTGTTACATCTGACAGAAGAACGGCTGATGCAGGAAGGATTCGAAGTATTGCGACACCACTTAATTCCGCCAAATGACGGTGGAATCGCAATCGGTCAGGCTGCATATGGAATGCATCGAATACAGGAAAAATAGAAATTAGAGTTTAAATAGTAAAATAGGAGAAGAAAACATGTGTGTAGGATTATCAGCAAAGGTAGTAAAAATAAGTAACGGTACGGCTGTGATTGATGCAGGCGGGGCAAAAAGAGAGGTTTCCGCTCAGCTTCTGGAGGATCTGGAACCGGGAGATTATGTCATGGTACATGCCGGTGTTGCAATTGCGAAAATCACGGATGAAGATGACAGTGAGACAGATCAGCTCATGGAAGATCTGATTGGATAATGGAGGATTTCTGCAATGGGAGAAACAAACAGCGAAAATAAAAAGCAAACAGCCCGGGAAATCATTGAAAATTACAATGGTCCGAAGGTACGGATTATGGAAGTGTGTGGCACACATACCCATGAGATTTTCCGCCTGGGAATCCGGAAATTATTGCCGGAGCAGGTAGAACTGATTTCCGGCCCGGGATGCCCGGTCTGTGTCACACCGGTCAGCTTTATCGATGAGGCAATTTATCTGGCACTGGAAAAAGGCGTGACAATCTGTACTTTTGGTGATCTGGTGCGTGTGCCGGGCACAAAAATGAGTCTTGCGGGTGCCAGAGAGCAGGGAGCAAAAATCCGTATCGTGTATTCACCGGCAGATGCGGAAAAATATGCAAAGGAACATCCGGAAGAGCAGGTGACATTCCTTTCTGTCGGATTTGAGACAACGACACCGGCAGGATGTCTATCTGTAAAAGCTGCAAAAGAAGATGGTCTGGACAACTATTCTTTATTAGTTGCCAATAAAACTATGCCACAGGCCTATGAAGCATTAAAAGGCAGCGCAGACGTATTTTTATATCCGGGACATGTCAATGCCATCACAGGAACATGTTTGTGCGAGGCACTGACAGCGGAAGGCGTCAGTGGTGTTGTGGCAGGATTTACGGCAAAAGAGCTGATGACAGCACTGGCGGTCGCACTGGTAAAATTTCAGGAAGGAAAACCATTTTTCGCTAATTGCTATCCCCGTGTGGTGACGCAGGACGGAAGCAGAGAAGCACAGCTTCTGGTAGATGAAATGATGGAAGCATGTGATTCGGAATGGCGTGGTCTGGGCGTAATTCCGGCATCCGGCATGAAATTGAGACCGGAATGGCAGAATTTTGATGCCCGTCTGAAATATCAGATGCCAAAAATCGAAGGAAAACCAAATCCGGCCTGTCGTTGCGGAGATGTATTGCAGGGAAAATGCAAACCATCCGACTGCAAAGTATTTGGCACTGGCTGCACACCGCAGCACCCGATTGGAGCCTGCATGGTGTCCGGAGAAGGGGCTTGCTCCGCATATTATCAGTACTCATAAGGAGTACTGATAATATACTCCGCAAGCCCAAAGATGCGCACTCGCACATGAGGAAATTCATGCTTCGCATTTATAACATATTTAAGTAATGGAAAGAAGGAAATTATAATGGAAAATAAAACAGTTACAATGGCACATGGTGCCGGGGGAAAACAGACATCCGAATTAATTGATCAGGTATTTAAGGCACATTTTGCCAATTCAGATCTGACGGCAGATGATGCAGCTGTTCTGGTTCCACCGGCAGGAAGAATGGCAGTTTCTACCGATGGATTTATCGTATCACCGGCATTTTTCCCGGGAGGAAATATTGGAAAATTATCCATTTGCGGAACCGTCAATGATCTCGCCTGCATGGGGGCAAAACCACTGTATCTGACATGTGCTTTTGTCATTGAAGAAGGATTCCCGATGGAAAAACTGGAGGAAATTGCTGCTGCAATGGAGAAAACGGCAAAAGAAGCCGGTGTACATATCGTTTCCGGAGATACAAAAGTAGCCGGAAAAGGTCAGGTGGACGGAGTCTTCATTACAACCACCGGAATGGGCGAAATTCAGGAAGGTGTAACCGTTGGCGGTGAACTGGCAAAACCGGGTGATGCGATTATCGTAACCGGTGATATCGGTCGTCACGGATGCACGATTTTACTGGAACGTGAAGATTTTGGTATTGATGCCAATGTTACCAGTGACTGCGCTCCATTATGGGGAACTGTCAAAGCAGTAATGGATACGACACACAATCTGCATGTTATCCGCGATGCAACAAGAGGCGGTGTCGGAACCGTTTTATATGAAATCGCAGGACAGAGCAATGTGGGTATCCGCCTGAATGCAGCAGCCGTTCCGGTACAGCCGGAAGTAAAAGGCGTATGCGGCATGTTAGGTCTGGAGCCGTTGTATCTCGCCTGCGAAGGCAGACTTGTCATTATGGCACCAAAGGAAGAGGCAGAAGCAATTGTAGAGACATTGCGTAAATGTCCGTATTCCGCCGATGCAGCCATCATTGGCGAAGTCATTGCCGAAGAACCGGGCAGAGTTGTCATGGAGACAGAAATCGGTACACAGGCATTACTGCCGCAGCCAGGTGGAGAACTGTTACCGAGAATCTGCTAATGAAGGGAGACACAAACGCATGGACACAAGAGTGGCCGTTATTTCAATTATAGTAGAACAGGAAAGTGCCATCGAAGAGCTGAACAGCCTGCTTCACGAAGCACGGCAGTACATTGTTGGCAGAATGGGCATCCCATATCGTCCGAAAGGAATCAGTATCATCAGTATTGCCATTGATGCCCCACAGGACGCCATCAGTGCACTTTCCGGAAAAATCGGACGTTTAAAAGGAGTATCGACAAAAACCGCATATTCTAATGTCATCACTCCGGCAGAGGGAGGAACGACAGAATGATCAAGATAGCAGTGTACGGAAAAGGCGGAATCGGAAAATCCACCACGGTTTCCAACGTGGCAGCAGCGCTGGCAGAACAGGGCCTGACTGTCATGCAGATTGGCTGCGATCCGAAGGCAGATTCCACCATTCAGCTTCGACATGGAGAGCCGGTTCCGACGGTACTGGATTTATATAATGAGAAAAAACAGGCACTGCAGCTGGAAGACATGGTTCGTATTGGCTACAATGGTGTGGTTTGTGTGGAAGCCGGTGGTCCGACACCGGGCCTTGGCTGTGCCGGCAGGGGCATTATTACTGCACTGGAAAAGTTAAAAGAAACCGGAGCGTATGATGTATACAAGCCGGATGTGATCTTGTATGACGTCCTGGGAGATGTCGTTTGTGGCGGCTTTTCCATGCCAATGCGTGGCGGTTATGCAGACAAAGTGTTTATCATTACTTCCGGTGAAAATATGGCCATTCATGCAGCGGCAAATATTGCCATGGCTGTGGAAAATTTCAAAAATCGTGGATATGCCGGACTTGGCGGTATTATTTTAAATCGCAGGGATGTTCCACGCGAAGAGGAAAAAGTAGCAGAGCTGGCAGATGATTTTCATACAGATGTGATCGGAACGTTATCTCACAGTGCGCAGGTGGCACAGGCAGAAGAACAGGGAAAAATCTTGCTGGAGTGTTATCCGGACAGTGCAATGGCAGAAGAATACCGTGCTCTTGCAAGACAGATGTATACCATCTGTGGTGGAACATTCGAAAAGGAAACTTTTTCAACTAATAAAACGGGAAAAGAAACAGCGTGTGTTCGGAATACGGCCAATAAGAAAAATGATGAAACCAGAATGATACCTTCGAACAAACAAGCAACATCGCATATACAGGAGGCGCATTGATGTTACAGCGAGTAGGAGAAACCGTGACACCGGAAGATGCGGTTGTCAAAATCAAAGATGCTTCTTTTCCGGCTCCTTTTGCATCGGAACTGGAGTACAATTCTCCGGTGCATGGCAACTGGAACATTGTACATATGGGAATGTTGGTGCCGGAGGCAATCCAGATCTATGTCTGTGCAGACAACTGTATGCGAGGCGTCGTGCTGACCGCGGCAGAAATGAAGGCGGCAGATCGTTTTTCTTTTGTCATCGTGGAGGAACAGCATGTTTTAAACGGCAATTTAGAGGACATTACGATTGAAGGCGTGACGGATGTGCTGAATAAGCGTGACGATCATCCGAAAGCCGTTTTGCTTTTTACGGTATGTCTGCATCATTTTGTGGGAAGCAATCTGGATTACATTTACGGAGAACTGGAACGACGGTTCCCGGATATCTGTTTTATCCGGTGTTTTATGGATCCAATCATGCAAAAACATGGTCTGACGCCGGATCAGAAGCTGCGAAAAGCAATGTATGATCCATTGCCGGAGTGTGAAGTAGATGAAAAAACTGTATCGGTATTCGGCAGTGATTTTGTACTGGATGAAAGTAGTGATATCAAGCGCTTATTGAAACGATATGGTTATACTGTAAGAGAACTTCCAGCTTGTGAAACATGGCAGGATCTGCAGGATATGAGTAAGGGCCGATTGTTTCTGGATATCTACCCGGCGGGGAAATACGGTATGGAGACACAGGCGCGTCGCTTGCACCGTGCGCATCTGTATCTGCCTGGAAGCTTTGATTATGAAGAAATCGAGCAGCAGTTAAAGCAGCTGACGGATGCCTTGGGGATTCCGGAACTGAGCAGAGAAAAATTAGATGTAGAGCGCTCTGCTTGTGAGGAAGTTCTGGCAGATGCGAAAGCGTTGATCGCAGATATGCCGATCACCCTGGATTACTTGTATCATCCGAGACCGTTGGGACTGGCAAAATTGCTTGTGACGCATGGATTTAATGTGAAAGCGGTATATCTGGACGGCATCAGTTCGGAGGAAAAATCAGCGTTTGACTGGCTGCAGAAATATGCACCGGAACTGGAACTGATCGCCACAATTCAGATAAAAATGCGAGTATTGCCAAGAGGCGGTGAAGAGGAAGTACTTGCTATCGGACAAAAAGCGGCATATTTCAGTCGCAGCCGTCATTTTATAAATCTGGTGCAGGGGGAAGGTCTGTATGGATTTGACGGTATCCGCAGAACTGCGGAATTGATGATGGAAGCGTATCGTGAGGAAAAAGATACAGAAAAACTAGTAGTACAAAAAGGATGGGGGTGCGAGTGCTGCCTATGAGACAATCATATCGAATCATACCAATTTATACGGCAGATGTGTCTGGTGTCTGTTCTGCATTGTACGAACTTGGCGGAATGACGGTCATGCACGATCCATCCGGCTGCAATTCCACTTACAATACCCATGATGAGATTCGCTGGTACGATCAGGACAGCCTGATTTTTATCTCAGGTCTGACAGAAATTGATGCCATTATGGGAAATGACCGAAAATTCATTGATGATATTGAGCATGCGGCGAGGGAATTACATCCAAAATTCATTGCATTGGCAGGTTCACCGATCCCTTTTATGAATGGAACAGATTTTCCGGCGATTGCAAGAGTGATTGAGACAGAAACCGGGATTCCGACGTTTGCTGTCCCAACAAACGGCATGCATGATTATGTATATGGCGCAGGTATTGCACTGGAGGAAATCGCAAAACGGTTTGTCGGAAAATTACCTGTAGAAAATAGAAATTCGGAGAGTACAGACAAAGGAAGCATGCCGACAGAAAAATTGACGGGAAAAACGATCGAGAACTGTTACTTTGAAAAAAAGACAGAAGAGAGAAAAGATAATTCAGAAAATCAGCATGCAAATGCATGTTCCAGGCAGCTTTTCGAAAAACACAGTGTCAATTTGCTTGGAGTTACACCACTGGACTTCGGCCCTCAGAAAAAGGTGGATATTTTAAAAGAAAACCTGCAGAAAAATGGTTGGGAAGTGCTGTCCACCTGGGCAATGGGAGATGATCTGGAAACCTTACAGCGAGCAGGAGAAGCATCGGTCAATCTGGTCGTTTCTGCTGTTGGACTGCGTGCAGCAAAAGTGTTGCAGGAAAAATTGGGTACACCTTATGTCATCGGTGCGCCAGTTTGCACAGAGCTGTTTTTAACAGAAAAGGATGATACAAAAGCGGAGATTGCAACGGATGATTTGCTGAATGGATGTAAAGCAATTAATTATACTGAGGAAATTGTGCAGGCGTTGAATGAGACGTTGCACAAACGGAAGGAAAATGAAATGTTGCAGATTCCGTATCTTCATAATCGTATCGCAGTTCCGGCAGAAATCACATTGATCGGAGAACCTGTTACAATGGGCTCTCTGGCAGCAGCGATTGAAAAAAAATATGGAAGATCTGTAAGAGTTTTGTGCCCACTAAAGGATTGCGAATCGTTGATTGGAAGCAAAGATGCTATCGTGTTGGGTGAAGAGGCAATGGAAGAAGCGTTGAAGGATGCACAGATAATTGTAGCAGATCCACTTTATCGACCGATTTGTCCGAAAGAAAGTACATTTTATGAATTGCCGCATGTCGCATTTTCCGGTCGGATATTTGTCTGAAGAGAAATAAAAATGCCTATCCTGTCTGCCAACAGGATAGGCGGTGTCCATAAGGACATAAAAATCACCTAAGAGGCATCCACTCTGGAGTGGGTGCTTTCTGTTACTTGAATATTAACATTTTACAGCAGATAATACAAGAGATTTGTGGTGTATTTTTCTTTTGCTTTGAAAGCTGTTTTTAAGTATACTTTAAAGGGAAAGAATGACGACAGGAGTTTACATTTAAAATGAAAATTTTTATTCTTTATTTACTGATCATCAATGGAATCACATGCATTCTGTATGGGATAGATAAATGGAAAGCGAAACATCACAAATGGCGCATCCGGGAAGCGGTACTGATTCTGATGGCCTGCATCGGCGGTTCGATTGGTGCTTTGTTCGGAATGCATGCGTTTCATCACAAGACAAAGCATTTGAAGTTTAAAATTGGAATTCCGGTGATTCTGGGGGTTCAGATACTTCTGATTGGTGGATTGTTCTGGTATAGATCAGGGATAGAACTTCTGAGGTAGCAGGTATTGTAGAAAAATAAAAACGGTAAATGCCGGAGAAGCATTTTGCCCGGAAAAAATCAGACAACAGGCAATCTGTTTGGAATGAGGATATTGATAAAGTGTTTTGAAATCTTAAATTCCAGAGTATAAAAAACATTTTTATAAACACTTATTTGACATATATTACAGTTGATGGTAGTATAAAAATATAAAAGGCATTATCCGATGACGGTTGCCTGATATGTTTCAGTTATGAAAGATAACCGCTAACTTTCTCAGGGTTTAGGCGGTTATTTTTTTGTTTCGGAGTCATGCTTTCCACGCACATAACCGAGACTGTAGAATGTCGCA
>CABRZK010000064.1 GCA_902475415.1 uncultured Eubacterium sp. | reverse complement strand
AGTTCCTTCTTTGTTTTCTCCAAATTTTCGGGTTATGTCTATTTCTCAACTGCGATTGCTTCAATTTCAATCAGACCGGCTTTTGGCAGATTTGCAACTTCCACGCAGGAACGAGCCGGAACATCACCTGTAAAATAATTTGCGTAGATTTCGTTTACTTTTCCAAAATCAGCAATATCTGCAAGGAAAATGGTTGTCTTTACAACGTGATCAAAATCAGATCCGGTTCCTTCCAGAATTTTTTTCAGGTTTTCAAGACTCTGTGTTGTCTGTGCTTCAATTCCTTCCGGAAGTGTGCCGTCTGCAGGATTTAATCCTAACTGACCGGAAATAAAAATCATATTTCCTGTTTTTACTGCATGCACATATGGTCCCACTGCAGCAGGAGCTCCGGTTACATTTAATGATTGTTTCATTATCGTTCCCTCTTTCTGTTATTATTTGAAACGTATTTATTTCTATGATCATTATAATGCACGCAGGCATCAATTTACAATATCCAAAATCATTCGGGAAAAAAGAATTTTTGCGAATGGTGAGAATGAACTGTAACTTGCGAAAAAGGGCGAGCGTATTGAAGGAAGGGATCGCCAGCGGTGTGTAAGAAATGAACATATCACTTATAATTGGTTGCATATTTATTAGCATACCTAATCAAAAATATAAATATAATTCATGGTCTGAACTGTTGTAAATCAGAAGATATGGGCGTTATAATATTCGGGGTCAGTAAGTTCTGACTGAGCGAATAGAAGAAATGTGAGTCATCCCGGTTTTCAGATACAGAAGATGCCGGGAATAAGAAAATGTATTTTCACAGTTCTTGCAATGGAAAATTGCGTGAATACATAAAAAACAACGGAGGATTTTAACAGATGCAAAAGACAACAAAAAAACATGCGTCTATTTTTGAACTGAACGGAATTCCGCAGATGAGCAAGGCACTTCCGCTGGCATTGCAGCACGTGGTTGCCATGATTGTCGGATGTGTGACACCGGCCATTATTGTAGCAGGTGTGGCAGGTCTGGATAATACGAACCGTGTCATGCTGATTCAGTCGGCACTGGTGGTTTCTGCACTTTCCACATTTTTACAGCTGTTTCCGATTGGAAGTAAAAATGGATTTCGCCTGGGAGCGGGACTTCCTGTTATTATGGGAACCAGTTTTGCTTATGTAGCAAGTATGCAGGCAATTGCTTCTGATGTCGGTATCGCAGCCATCTTCGGAGCGCAGATTATCGGTGGTATCATTGCAGCGATTATTGGATTTTTTATTGATAAAATCCGTAAAGTATTTCCACCGCTGGTAACAGGAACCGTGGTATTTACCATCGGACTTTCCCTGTACCCGACAGCTGTCAATTATATGGCAGGTGGCGCTTCCAATGCAAATTACGGACACTGGACCAACTGGCTGGTTGCATTGATCACACTGGTGATCGTCACATTTTTAAACCACTTTACAAAGGGTTTTGTAAAACTGGCATCCATCCTGATCGGTATCATCTGTGGTTATATCGTTGCCGCATGTTTTGGTATGGTAGATCTGACTGCAGTTGCTCAGGCAAGTGTTTTCCAGATGCCGCAGATCATGCATTTTGGCATCCAGTTTGATCCGTCTTCCTGTATCGCGATCGGATTATTGTTTGCAATTAATGCCATTCAGGCAATCGGTGATTTTACCGCAACGACAACCGGTGGTATGGATCGTGAACCGACAGACAAAGAACTGAAAGGTGCCATTGTCGGATATGGATGTACAAACATCATTGGCGCATTTTTAGGTGGTCTGCCGACTGCTTCCTACAGTCAGAATGTAGGTATTGTTACAACAACAAAAGTTATTAATCGTGTGGTTCTGGGAATGTCCGCAGGCATTTTGCTGATCGCCGGTCTGGTACCAAAATTTTCCGCGTTACTGACCACAATTCCACAGTGCGTACTTGGTGGTGCGACGATTTCCGTTTTTGCTTCTATCGCAATGACCGGTATCAAGCTGATCACCAGTCAGGAAATGAATTTCCGCAATACATCCATTGTTGGTCTGTCTGTAGCGCTTGGTGTCGGAGTGACACAGGCCTCCGCTTCTCTGGCTATGTTCCCGGCATGGGTGACAACTGTATTTGGAAAAACTCCGGTTGTTATCGCAACGGTTGTGGCTGTGTTTCTGAATCTGGTACTGCCAAAAGATAAAACGGCTGGGAAATAAACGATTGCAGAACAGGGAAGATCATTTTCCATATATTATTTTTGAATGAATCCATAGATAAAGAAATTATCAAACCGACATAATATACACAAAGAATTTTGGAAAAAGAAAGCGTTCACGAATGTGAGGGCTTTTTTTTTCACGTTTCAAACACGCTCTAAATGGTTGGAAGATAAAAGGTTTTGCAAAACGTACTTTTGTTTGAATTTATGACAAAAGGACCGGATTTATGGTAAGATATAGCATATATTAAAAAGTTGCGGGAGAAAGGAACAGACATGATATATTTAGATAACGCAGCGACAACAAGGAAGAAACCGCCGGAAGTTGTGGCGGCAGTGACAGAAGCACTCTGCTTCCTTGGAAATGCAGGGAGAGGGGCGCACGAAGCCACATTACAGGCTTCCAGAACGATTTACGATACAAGGCGGAAACTGGCAGAATTTTTTCATGCGGAAAGCCCGGACCGGATTGCTTTTACATGTAATGCCACGGAGAGCCTGAATACAGCCATCAAGGGGTTACTTAGTCCCGGGGATCATGTGGTTACCACGCAGCTGGAGCATAATTCCGTGCTTCGTCCGCTTTACGAGATGGAAGAAAAAGGAGCGGAACTGACGATTTTGCCGGTGGATCAAACAGGAAACATCAATCTGACAGATCTTGAGGCTTCCATTCGACCGAAGACGAAGGCGATTATCTGTACCCATGCATCAAATGTCACAGGAAATCTGGTTGACATTGCAGCAATCGGACAAATTGCGCAAAAACATAATGTGATTTTTATAGTGGATGCATCCCAGACCGCAGGTGTTTTTCCAATTGATGTACAGGCAATGCATATTGATATTTTATGTTTTACCGGGCATAAAAGTCTGCTTGGCCCGCAGGGAACAGGGGGAATCTATGTGCGCACCGGTCTGCAGCTTCATCCGTTAAAAAGCGGCGGAAGTGGGGTGCAGACTTTTAATAAAAGGCATCCACAACAGATGCCGACGGCACTGGAGGCAGGAACGCTGAATGGACATGGTATTGCCGGACTGAATGCGGCTCTGGAGTATCTGATGCGTGTGGGCATTGACAGCATCCGGGAAAAAGAGCAGCAACTGATGTGGCAGTTTTACGACGGCATCCGGGAGATTCCGGGAGTGAAGATTTACGGGGATTTTTCCAGGAAAAATCGCTGTCCGATCGTGTCCTTTAATATCGGAGGCTATGATTCGGCAGAAGTTAGTGATGAACTGGCGGAAGGATGGGAGATTGCTACCAGATCCGGAGGACATTGTGCGCCGCTGATGCATGAAGCACTTGGAACCGCGGAACAGGGAGTCGTACGTGTCAGCTTTTCACACTATAATACAGCGGAAGAAGTGGAGACTGTGATTACAGCGGTGAAGGAACTTGCCACAGCAGAATCATAAGCGGTAGCTGTACTATGCAATTTACTTCATCCAGATATCACAAAAGATGAAAATGATGCATGTTTGAACTGTTGAAAGTGTAGCAAACCAGTGTCCGAATCTTCCTATATTATAGATAAAATGCAGAAAATGTAACTTTGACAAAAAAATAACTTGTCATGCCAGTGAATTTAGGGTATTGTATAGCATGGATATGAAAGATATAACTGTGGTATCATGCAAAAACATTTAAATTCCATGCATTTTACAGGATAAAAACCATAAAAATGAATTTTTTAAACAAAAAAAGATTCATTTTGCAGGATTGAGAGCGAAATGGAGAATGAAAAATGGATTTATTTGATTACATGAGGGAACAAAATAAGGAAAAGGAATCACCGCTGGCATCCAGATTGCGACCGACAAAACTGGAAGAGGTGGTAGGCCAGCAGCATATTATCGGGAAAGATAAATTGCTGTATCGTGCCATCAAGGCAGATAAACTGCAGTCAGTTATTTTTTACGGACCTCCGGGAACCGGAAAAACGACGCTGGCAAAGGTGATCGCCCAGACGACCAGTGCAGAATTTATGCAGATCAATGCAACTTCCGCCGGCAAGAAGGATATGGAGACTGTCATTGAGAAAGCAAAACAGTTGCAGGGGATGTACGGAAAGCGCACGATTCTGTTTATCGATGAGATTCATCGCTTTAACAAAGGTCAGCAGGATTATCTCCTTCCCTTTGTGGAAGATGGCACCGTGACACTGATTGGCGCGACTACGGAGAATCCATATTTTGAGGTAAACGGAGCTTTGATTTCCCGTTCCATTATTTTTGAACTGAAACCACTGGCAAAAGAAGATATCAAAAAGTTGCTGCACCGTGCTCTTGAGGACATGGAAAAAGGTATGGGAGCCTATCGGGCAGTGGCAGAGGAAGATGCGCTGGATTTTCTGGCCGATGTGTCAAACGGAGATGCCCGCAGCGCCTTAAATGCCATTGAACTGGGAATTCTCACCACGCAGCGCAGCGCAGACGGACTCATCCATATCACACTGGATGTAGCCGCAGAATGTATCCAGAAGCGTGTGGTCAAATATGACAAAAATGGTGACAGCCATTATGACAATATTTCCGCATTTATCAAAAGTATGCGGGGATCCGATCCGGACGCAGCGGTCTATTATCTGGCCAAAATGCTGTATGCCGGGGAAGATGTGACATTTATTGCCCGAAGAATCATGATCTGTGCATCGGAAGATGTGGGAAATGCAGATCCGAATGCGTTGACGGTAGCAGTCAGTGCAGCCCAGGCGGTAGAGCGGCTTGGAATGCCGGAGGCGCGGATTGTGCTGGCACAGGCAGTCACTTACGTGGCCAGTGCACCGAAAAGCAATGCCGCATATCTGGCGGTGGATAAAGCCCTTGGTGTCGTCAGAGAATCCAGAACTGCACCGGTTCCGGCGTATCTGTGTGATGCCCATTACAAAGGAGCCACCAAGCTCGGTCGCGGCATCGGGTATAAATATGCTCATGATTATCCAAACCATTATGTGGAGCAGCAGTATCTGCCGGATGCATACAAAGATATGAAATTCTATGAGCCGACAGAGAATGGATATGAGCAGACCATTCGGGAATACTTTGAAAAGATTCATAAACAGTGATTTTAAAGCAGGAGGAAAAATCAATGCAGTCTTATCAGGAAATGAGCAGAGAGGAATTATTAAAAGAGAAAGAGAGCCTGGAACAGCAGTACAGAGAAATCTGCAAAAAAGGCTTGAAACTGGATATGTCCAGAGGAAAACCATCCAAAGCACAGTTAGAGCTGTCTATGCCGATGATGGATATTCTGACCAGCAAAACACCGCTTGTCAGCAGAGCCGGCACAGATATCCGTAACTATGGTGTGATCGATGGTATCACAGAAGGACAGGAATTCATCGCAAGCTTAGTCGGACTTGGCCCGGAAGCATATGACAATGTCATTGTTTACGGAAACGCAAGTCTGAATATCATGTATGACTGCATTGCACGTTCCATGTTATTCGGTGTCAACGGAAGTACACCGTGGTGCAAACTGGATAAAGTAAAATGGCTCTGTCCGGTTCCGGGATATGACCGTCATTTTGCCATCACAGAGTGCTTTGGTATCGAGATGATCAACGTACCGCTTTACGAAGATGGTCCGGATATGGATATGGTAGAGAAATTAGTCAGTGAAGATGACAGCATCAAAGGTATCTGGTGTGTACCGAAATACTCCAATCCGATGGGAACCTCCTACTCTGATGAGACCGTTCGCAGATTTGCCCGCTTAAAACCGGCAGCAGAAGATTTCCGTATCTACTGGGACAATGCGTACTGCGTACATGATCTGTATGAAGATAAAGCAGACCATATCCTTGAGATTCTTGGCGAGTGTGAGAAAGCAGGAAATCCGAACCTTCCGATCGAGTTTTGCTCCACATCCAAAATCACATTCTCCGGTGCAGGTGTATCCGGTCTGATTACAAGTCTGGAGAATAAAGCAGACATTCTGAAACGTCTGACCATCCAGACCATCGGATTTGATAAGATCAACCAGTTACGTCATGTGAAATTCTTAAAAGACATTGATGGCGTAAAAGCACATATGGCAAAACATGCAGCAATCATCCGCCCGAAATTTGAGATGATTCTGGATCGTTTTGAAAAAGAACTGACAGGACTTGGTGCAGGTACATGGATCCGTCCAAACGGTGGTTATTTCATTACCTTTATGGCAAATGAAGGATGTGCAAAGAATATCGTTGCAAAGGCAAAAGAGGCTGGTGTTGTTCTGACAGGCGCAGGCGCACCGTACCCGTACAAAAAAGATCCGAAAGATTCTGTCATCCGTATCGCTCCGACACTTCCGCCAATGGAAGAACTGGAAGAGGCATGCGAAGTATTTATCGTCTGTGCAAAACTTGCAAGTGTTGAGAAACTGTTAGAGGCATAAAAATATAAGTGGTAAAGGAACTGATCAAACTGTAAAGGTGTGGTCAGTTTTTTTTGTTTTTTGCCGGAAAGAAAATATTTGGAAAAATATTTTGTACAAACGGTAAATCAGATGTAGATTTACGCGCTAGTGGTGTCGAATAGAATAATTTTATAGAAATATAAAAATTACGGGATAGTATTTTCAAGAAATCAATCGTATGAAAGTCTGGCAGTTACTGAAAAGTTATGATATACTTACCGAAGAAACTTTTGCAGATAAACAGGGAAACAATGTCAGCAGAGCATCAGGCTACTTTTCAAATGTTTTCGTAAAAAAGTTTATATACTATAGTCAAAAAATGTATACAAGGAGGAATTTAACATGTTAGAAGCAGGAATCAAAGGGGAACAGAGTGTAGAAGTTGTATATGAGAATACAGCAACAGCCGTTGGAAGTGGCGTGCTGGAAGTATTTGGAACACCATGCATGCTTGCATTAATGGAAAAAACAGCCAGCGAGAGCGTTGCACCATATCTGGAAGAAGGATGCGGAAGTGTTGGAACTCAGGTAGACATCAAGCATGTGGCTGCCACACCGATCGGAATGACTGTTCGCTGTGAGAGTGAACTGACCGAAGTAGATGGTCGTCGTCTGGTGTTCAAAGTAGCTGCTTATGATGAGACAGGTCTGATTGGGGAAGGAACCCATGAGCGTTTTATCGTAAATAACGAAAAATTCCAGGCAAAAGCAAATAATAAGGGCAATAAATAAAAATCAGTGAGAAAAAAGATTCCCCCGGACAGATAAAAAACAGTTCGGAGGAATTTTCTATGTATTTAGTAATATATTTAAGTTAAGTGTTAAGGATGCGGATTGCAGCAACAGCACAATCATCAGATGCCTGTCGAACACGTTTGCTCAGATGTTCAGGAATATCTTCTACCAGAACATCAATACTGTGGGTGTTATAATTTCGCTTAAAAAGATCAGGATAGAGATCTTCACAGATACCACATCGAATACAATAATCAGCAATTTGTATTTTCATAATCAGCAACCTCCTTTTATATACGCTGCGGCAGAATCACCAGCCAACAATCCGGATGGCATAGAGCCGTGTACATTACCGCCGGCATTGGATGGATCTCCGTACAGACTGCCGACAGCCATATCGCCGGCACCATACAGACCTTCAATGGGCAGATTATTCTCATCCAAGATATTGGCATTTTCGTCAATCGCAATTCCACCCATGGTGTCATAACCTCCGGCAAAAATGCGATAACAGTATATATGACCGGATTCTTCTCTGACAGGTTTGATATAGCGTGGATCCGTGTGAAAATCAGTGTCATAGCCAACTTCTTTGGCATGGTTGTAACGTTCTATGGTTTTTCTCAGATTTTTTTCATTGATATTCATATAGGTACAGACTTCATGGATGGTATCAAAATGACACATATGTTTATTACCCAATGAAATGGCTTTATCCATCTGTTCGCGGAGATTGTGAACTGTGACACCTTTAAAAATAAAATATACATAGTCGTCTTCAACGTGATTTGCCAGAGACTTTGCGGTATCTTCGTCAAAAATCATAAAACAGCACATATTCGTATTATTACGGATGATAGAAGTCGACATGGCAGTATGTTGATTGGACATTTCTTCGTTAATAAAACGTTTTCCCAGTTCATTAACACGTAGATAAGGTTGTTCGGTTACAATTTTAGTCTGATTTGCAGCCAACCATGGAGTGTTTGGACCAATGCGCACACCGGGATTTGGAACCTGAGGATCGGCACTCAGTGCAATTTTTGTTTTTTTTCCGCCAATTTCCCAGACAGCGAGATGTCCGTCACCATCCTGACAACTGTCGGGAAATGTGATATTTACCTGATAGCCATCTGTATAAACTTCTTCATACTTTGTCTTGACAACACCAAGTCTTTTCATAAGTTCCAGATTACCGGTCATTCCACCGGAGGCAACGATGAGAGCTTTACATTTGATTTGAAGTTCTGTGCCATCTTTGTCATAAGCAATTGCACCAGTTACTTTACCATCCTTTTCACGAATTATTTTCTTGATTGGGGTCTGAAAGAAAAAGTCAACGCCTTTTTTTTCTAACATAAAACGCAAACGGAGCAATGCAAGTGCAAATGCATGTCCCTGACCGCGACCTTTCAGAAAATAAATATCTCCAACATCCAGACCATTAGCATGTCCTACAGTGTAACCGCGCTGTGTTCCATATTCAGCCGGATCGCGATGAATGATCATTGGTGCTTCAATCTTACATTCTTCACAAATAATTTTTGGAATTTCAGAAGAATAGCGGAGCATTTTACTGACGAGTCCCATGTTTGCACTGTAATTGGAAAAACGTGCAAATACTTCATAGGCACTTTTCTGGGCTTCTGGTGTGTCTGGCGTGGAACAAAAACTCATGGGACAGTTTGATACGGCACCTCCCTGAGCCGGGTATTTTTCAAAAACAGCAATTTTTATTCCACCTGCATTAGCCAGTTTATAAGCTGCTCCCATTCCGGCAACACCGCTTCCCATGATTACAACATCATATTCCAGTTGCTTTGACATGATTGTACCTCCTAGATTTACATTATGAACATGATCCGATAAGGATTTGAAATCTTTTGCATGGAAGAATTCAGAACGTATATCGGAATAATGGATAATTATTTGATACAGAAAGCATATCACAGCTTGACAAAGGAGAATAATAGAATATGATAAAAATAACATATAACTTCAGGTTATAGAAGGGAAAAAAGAATATGATAAACTATAATAAATTATATTATTTTTATATTATTACTTTGCGAGGCAGTATGAACCAGGCAGCGCAGCAGCTCTATATCAGTCAGCCGGCACTCAGTAAGGCGGTCAAAGATCTGGAAGAGTTTTTTGGAGTAGCACTGTTTGAGCGAAACAGAAGAAATCTTGTGCTGACTCCGGCAGGGGAAATATTGCGCAGGGAATGTGTACGGATTTTTTCAGAAGAAGAAAAAATTTTGCAGAAGATGCGCCAGTTTCAGGATGAAATGCAGAAGACACTGAGATTTGGATATATGATTTATAAAGAGATCTATCAGATGCAGGAAGTATTTTCGGGATTTAAGAAGGAACATGGCAATATACATCTGCAACCAGTTTCCTATATTGAAAGGACTACGCTGACAGCAGATCTGATGGATGGCAAGATTGATGTCGGTCTGAAATTGTTTACAATGGAAGATATCATTCCAGAATTGGATTTTCAGATTCTGGAAGAATCGCATTTGGCTGTGGTCATGAGCGAACATCATCCGATGGCAGGAAGAAATGAGATACATATGTCAGAACTGTCTGGTGAAAAATTTATTTTTCTTGGAAAGGACAGTTCTTCGAGTGAATATACTGCAACGAGAGAATGGTGTCAGCGTTGTGGTTTTGAACCGAATATTGTGGAAAGTTTTGATCATGTGGGTATGGTTTTGATCATGGTAAATGGTGGGTTTGGTATTACAATATTGTCTGATCTGGCTCCTGTTAATCAGATGAGCGGATTGGTGACAGTACCGTTGGTTAATGCGCCGGTATTTTACAGTGGGTTGTTCTGGCGAAAAGACCAGGCGGATAATGGGACGATGCAGTTTGTGGATTACTATTGCAATGCAGTGCGTGAAAGGTAAAAGTTTTTAGTTTCTGTGTACACAGTGTTTTTGAAAATAAGTCTTGAATACACAGAATAATAAAAACTCAGTAATTTTCTTTTAAAGTTGGAATTGTACCAAACAGCATGTGCTGCTCCATCATGGTTGTAACCTGGTCGGCAGAAACGGTGTCACTGTGGGAAAACCACCAACGTACGGTAACAAGAAAATTGTTTACCATCCGAATCAGTAAAATCCGGTTTAACACACCAT
>CABRZK010000063.1 GCA_902475415.1 uncultured Eubacterium sp. | reverse complement strand
TGTTGCCACTTCTGAAGTCCCAGCGTATGCTGACATATTCATAAACATCGCTGCGGTCAACGCCGCACACAAAATGGTTAGTCTTTTCATAAACCCCTTTCCTCCTTCTCCTCTGTTCTATAATCACTGTATACGATCCATGCTGATATGTAAACTACCAACCTGATCCAAAAGCCCTTTTGAATAAAAATCATAACTATCGAACATCAATCATAGATACTTCTTCCTCTTCCCATGCTGCGGAATATGAATACTTCAAATCTGACTAAAAAAACAGGCCACCGAACGATAGCCTGTTTCTCCTATAGCCTAATTTACATGCACCATGTTTTTTAAATACTCAGCGAGCATATATAATGGAACATTAATAAGCCAGTCTTCTTTTTTATAATTTGCCATGCTGCTTCGAACCGCCATGTCCGGCTGATATTTATCACAAAAAGCTTTCAGGCTCTTTGCGCGAAGATTTTGTTCCGCTTTTACTTCAATTGGGATGCAATCCAGATCTCCCTGCAGCATGAAATCAATTTCACCCGTTGAACGCTCTGTCGCAAAATAATAGAGTGGATATCCAGCTGCATGCAACTCCTGCGCGACATACTGCTCTGTGAGCGCCCCTTTGAACTCTTCAAAAATACGGCTGCCGTCAAGCAACAATCTGGCCGATAAACCGGCCTTCGCTGTTAATAATCCCACATCAAACATGAACATCTTGAAACTGTTCATTTCCATATATGCAATAAGTGGAATATCCGGCTTTGATACCCTGTAGCTTCTCAAAATCAATCCTGCATCTTCGAGCCACTGTATTGCAAGCTCAAAATCTTTAGCCCGTGCTCCTTCACGCAGCGCACCGTACATGAACTTTCGGTTTTCCTTCGCCAGTTGGGACGGAATTGAATTCCAGACCATCATAATACGCGGAACAACCTCTTTGGGAGCATGCTTGCTGAAATCTTCCTCATAGTACGTGAGAAGATTGTTCTGGATCTCACGAACTTCATACAGATCATCGGAATCAATATAAGTCTGTACCACCTCTGGCATTCCGCCCACATAGTAATACTTCTTCAACAGATCCACGTACTTTCCTGCATATGCATTGATCAGCTCATAGTCCTGGGCCTTAAGTGTTTCATACAGCCCATTTTCACCAACCGCCAAAAGAAATTCACTAAAACTCATTGGACAGAGTTTTAAAAAATCCACTTTTCCCACCGGAAAGGATGTTCCCTGATGCAATGCAACACCGAGCAATGAACCGGCTGCAATAATAGAATACTGTGGCGCGTTCTCATAAAAATACTTTAATGATGCCAGAGCCTTTGGCGCTTCCTGAATCTCATCAAAAATAATCAGGGTATTCTCTGCCTGAAAACTTTTTCCGTATTCTATTTTAATTGCCGACAAGATCCTCTTTAAATCAAAATCCAGTTCAAATACGTCCTTCATCGCTTTATTATTATCAAAATTGATATAGACTGTATTTTCATAGAATCTGGCACCAAATTCCTTCATGATCCATGTTTTGCCGACCTGTCTTGCCCCCTGTATGATCAAAGGCTTTCTATTCTTTTTCTTCATCCACCGTTCCAACTTAGTAAACAGTTCTCTTTCCATAAAAAAACTCCTCCAAAACGCATATGTTTCCTACCGTCGTTTTAATTATAACATTTTTTCGGCTGTAATTCTAATTATTTTAACATTTTTTCGGATGTTATTTTATAAATCTTAACATTTTTTTGGTTGTTAATCAGGAATATAAAACACTTTTTCGGTGCTTCCAGTATTTCAATTATAATCAAGAAACGTTATTCATATTCCGCAGCATGGGAATTTTCCATACTGCATATTCTTTTGCTATCATACTATTCAGTTTTCAAGGTACACACCGCGCCTGCGGAAACTGAACCGTATCCCTTTGACAGCATACGATTCCCTGCATTGTTATTGCTGCTCATCCTTATTCTTTTCTTTCTCTGTCAAACCAACTTTTCTTACATAATCCCGCATCTTTTCTTCCCTGGCATCAACCCTCTTTTTAAGAATTTCATACAATTCAAAAAGTAATTTCCAATCTTCCTCGGATTCTTCATCTTGTTTGTTTCCCGGCTTTTCCAACGGCAGTTCCCCCTGTGTATGGTCACTTATTCTTTTGATGGCAGTGCCCTTAACAGGGCACCACCAAAATAATAAATACACTGGTATATTTATTTTGTCTGAACTACTCCATTCACAACCCAGATACCATCTGCATTTAACTGATATCCGTCAATTTCACAATTTCTTTTCATGGCTCCTCTGGTTCCATTAGAGACTGGGTTAAAGTAATAGCACATTCCGTCGATCCAGTACCAACCTGTTACCATACGTCCCTGTGTACCATCCGATACCGGGTTCAAATAGTATCTGTTTCCATCGACATCTGTAAACCAACCTGTCACCATATAACCGGATTCATCAAACCGGAACCAGTCATACTCCTGCTGGCCTTTGGTTTTATCCGCATATGGATTATAAATTGCTGCCCATTTAGATGCATAAGTACGTGTATCATCGCGGAACATCCATTTATGCTGCTCAGTTTCTGTCCATGTTCCTCGCACAACATATTCCGGCAGACTGCTGGCAGCAAGTGTTGTGCCGGAGGTGGCTACTGCCTTTGAGCTGTGGCTTCCGCCACCGCCACCACCTCCGCCGCTGGAGGATGATGAATAAGTTGTCTGGTCGGATACTGTAATTTTTAATGTCACAACGGTGCTGTCTGAACCAGTCGCATCCGTTCCGGTAATAACCGCCTGAATTGTTCCCGTATACGGACTTACACACGCCTTTCTGATCCACTTCAGACCAGCATCCTGAACTGGCCGGATCGTTCCGTCTGCAGAAACCTGCAGCACAGATGTATTGGAAGAACTGTAAGTAACCGGTCGTTTTTCCTGATATGTTGTTGCAATCACCTGTTTCTGCGGCATATCACCAAATGTATAGGTTGGAGAGTTTCTTCTTCCGGTCATCGTGAGTACCAGATCCAGAGTTTCTGTTTCCGGCATCTCAATACACCTTGCAGCATAATTTAAAACGACCGTGGTTTCGCCCACTTTCTGACCGTCAACAGTCGTTGCAATCGCTTTGATCGTCTTGGTTCCAGTATACGGCGCTACATGCTCAGCATCCTTAATCCACTGTGCATTTGGATTCGGTGCCAGAAGACCGGTCTGGGAAATACTTGCCACATCCGTATCCGATACGGACCAGATTACTTCACGGTTATATGGTGTATGTAAAGCATCTGAACTACAATCCGGCAGTACGGTGCAGCTAAGCTGTACCGGATCAAATCCAGTCCGGGTTTTCACTGCAGAATTAATATCACCCTCTTTGGTTGCCTGAAGATCAAATTTCACCTGTTGCTGGCCCATCTGAACACTTTCCGGGTGAATGACGGTCTCATCCACTGTGACAAATTTCAATGTAACCTCGCAGTCTGCGGTCTGGTGGCCATTCGTAGCATCCTCACTGGTAACGGTCACATGCTCTACCTGCGTTGCTGTTCCGGAGAGCTTCTCATAAGGATCCGCATCCCGCTTCTGATTATCTGCATTAATGACATTCTGGATCCATGCAGGGTTATCAGCGCCATTCGGATCATACTTTGCTTCCACTTTCAACTCATGCTCAAAGCTTCCCTGTGGAGTAATCTTTAAATACTGTTTGGGATTCTCATCTTCCCAACGCACATTCTGGGTAAAACTCTGGGCCGGTCTGAGACTTGCTGCCAGGATCTGCGGTTCATCTGCAAAAATGGTTTCTGTCGGATTTTTCCGGTCTCCAGTGAGTTTCCTGGTAATGGTATAAGTGATATTGTTCTTGTTTAATTCCACTCCTTCAACGCGGAGCGTTGTCTCATCCACAATCTTAAAATCAACCGTGACGGTCACATTTCCGTAAACAGATTTATGATCCGGTGAGGTGTCTGCATTGGTTGAAGCTGTCAAAATTGCATTTTTGCTGGTTACAGTAGCTGGAATTGCGCTTAAGTAGTTATTATCCTGCTGCGCTTTTACCGCTTTATTTAACAGGCCATTGATCCAACTGCCGGCCATATTCGGTTTGATCTTTGCAGCCGTCTCCACATAACCTGCATCGGATGCATTTACCACAAGATCGGAATCGTCAATGCTCCAGCTGTGTGTTTTATCCGTACTTGCTCCGGTATCATTGTGTACAGCATTTACAGTAACCGGATTAACATTGATCGCAGAAAGATCATTTCCGGTATACGTTGCAAGCTGATTGTTGTTGCCATCCAATACTACTGTCTGCACCGTCGGATTTTTCCGGTCCCCGGTCCGGGTCTGTACCACATGGAACGTCACATTGGCCGGATCCATGGAAAGTTTTGAGGTTGTCCTGATGTACTCTACATCCAGCTCTGTGCTATGCTCTGGCATTTCAAACGTATATCCTCCACCGGTCTGATACGTCATATCCTGCGGATTTCCGTCCTCATCCGTATAGGTTGGTGGCTTTACGCCACCAGGTTCATTTTCATCCGTTACCATCTGATAAATGCTTCCATTTGTATTCTTGGCTGCGGTCGTTACATGGACCGTTTCTCCCGGTCTGACAGCAGCAGAACTATCTTTATCGATGATCCGGTAAAAACTGTTGGCACCTCCCGGATATGCCGTAAAAGTAGCCACATCCTGATCAAATGTGCCATTGGAATTTGCTACATCTACACGGCTAACCGATAATAAATAGCCTTTCACCGGCTGCCCATACGTTCCCGGTGCATAATGATCAATGGAAAATGGCAGGCCATTCTCGTAATCAGCTACCGTAAAATCCCGGTCCAGCCTGGTGACTACAATATTGCGTATTCCGTCTTCCAGTTCTTCGTAGAAATATCTGCTGGCATCATAAGTTTCATTGGCCCCATTTTTCAAATAGTAATGAACTTCATTATCATTCCAGTATCCAATATGGGCCGCATCGGTAACCGTTGTATCCGATGATTTTCCACTTCCGACAATCGCCTTAGTCTTATTGGCCGCAGTCGTGAACCAGTACGCCAGGTTCTTCCCGGAGGTTGTGCCATATTTCATATCAACGGAATCTTTGCGGGTACCAATAAAGATGCCTTCTCTTGCTGTCCCTGCATTTGTCTTTCCGATTTCTCCAAACATGCGGGCAACAACAATTTCTCCGCCTTCATAATAACCGGTGATACCGCCTACCGTGTAGGCACCGTTTCCGCCAATTGTTCCGTCCACGGACACATTGTAAATGGACGTACCGCTGCTCATTGCTCCGACGATACCGCCTACATAATATCTTCCCAGGATATTATTTCCGGTCGCGGATACGCTGGTATCAACAATATAGGCGTTGCTCACTTCACCAGCAATACCGCCCGTTTTACTGGTGGCGCCGAGGTTCACTGTATTCACGGTTGCTGTTACATTTTCGATCGTAGTCCTGGAACCAGAATTGCTTCCGGAAATTTTTCCAGCCAGACCGCCTACTGCTGCATCAGAAGCATACCCACCAGACGATGTGTTGGCAGCCGCCGTTCCTTCAACTGTCACGTCCGTGATCACGGACTCTCCTTTTATCTGGCCGGCCAGAATACCAACATGGTTATATCCATATACACGGGCATCTTCGATGGCCAGCTTTTTTACAACAGCACCATCCAGGACTCCAAAAAGGCCAACATTCTGAAGATTTTTTGAAATATTTACAATTTTCAAGCCACTGATTGTATGACCATCTCCGTCAAAAGTACCCTTAAAACTGTTGGATACATTACCGGATAACTGTGCTGCATTCTGATACCAGCCGATTGGATTCCAGTTTCCATTGTTAATGGCAAAAGAAAGATCAATATCATCCATTAACCGATAATAGGCAGTATCATAATTACCTGTACCGGCTGCAATCGCCTGTGTCATGATCATCAGATCTTCCAGATCTTCAATCTGATACGGATTGTTCTCTGTTCCGTCTCCGGTAAGATCAAAATTCCCGTCGATCCAGTTATTCCAAAGATCACCTACGCTACTCGCCATAAGTGCCGGTGCATTTGTCCCCAACTGCTTTGCAATCTGTTCCTGATTTTTTTCATACCAGGAATACAGTGCGCTGTAATCTTCGTTGGTATCATCCTCCATAACACCGTAAAACCAGTCCCACAGAGTTTCTTCTTCCAAATATGTAAAAAACCACTCTGAAAATGCATCACTACCAATATCCTTCGGCCGACTCTCTTCAACCAGCTTTGTATTGAAGTCCTGATAATCTTCCGTGAGTTCCTGCAGTGGCATCGCAAGCGCGGTAGAAACATTGCAGGCACTGAACATCGCGGCAGTCAACACCGCAAACAGTCTTCGATATCTACGTTTTTTCATGTCAGTTCCTCCACCTCTTCATCCAGTACGGCCATGTTCTCTTCTGTTTCTGCATCTACCTCGGAAGATATTTTTTCATCTGGCTGCCCGTCTTTCTCCAGGATCTTCTGATAGGATTTAAACGCTTTATAATACAGCTTATCGTGTTCTACCGCCCAAGTAAAAAATGTGTCATCCTCTACATGCTCTGCCAGCATCTCCCATAAAAAATCTTCATTACAGTTTTTCTTAAACCATGCTGTAAATTCTTCCGTTCCGATTTCCGGCATATCCCCGGATTCCTCTTCTGGCGCTTTTGACGGTTCTTTCTGGAGTTCATCCGCCAGCTCCTTCTCCTCTTCGTTTTCTTCTGTGTCCTCGTCCTCCAACTCATCTTCTTTCGATTCCAGTTCCGCTGAGTCAGCATCCTCATTTTCTGATTCACCGCTCTCATCAGATTTTTCCGCTTCCTTTACCTCTTCCTCTGACTCTTCGGGTTCCGATTCTTCTGGATCAGATTCTTCCGTTCCTGCTTCTGCCTCATCCGTCTCCTCCAAACCCGCATCCTCCGACTCTTCATGGTTTTCATCATCTGCTTCTTCTGTCTGATCCATGTCCACCGGACTTTCCTCATCAACAACATCTTCCGAAGCAGCCTCCCCATTCAAAGCTATCTGACCGGCAACCTGATCAGCCAGCGCAGTTGCCGGAACAGAAGCGGTAAGTGCAGCTGCCATTAAGATCACAACGCCTCGTTTCCTCATTCAAATTCCTCCTACTAATTTTCTATGATCATCCCTGCGGTACCGCAAAGGCTGGTCTTACACCAATCGAAGTAGTTACCCTTAACTCTTCATCTGTACTGCCGCCATCCGGTTTCACTGCCTCTGGCCGAATCATTCCATTGACCAGATCCACGATATAGGCATACCCACTGTCAGCAGCTGCATTCCCCATAGGAGAACGCAGCCAATATCCATTGCAGAAATTATCGGTTACCACTTCCGGATTATCCGCATCCGTATCACCAAATTTCCAAAGATAATCTTTATACTTTAAGGCCTCTTCCACCGATAAACTAAAAAGTCTGGCTGTCAGTCTCTGATATCCAATACTATGCACAGTCAAATCCTGGTCGCTTAATTCACTGAACCGCCCCTTACCTGTGCTTCCGGTAAATGCACTGTCTACGCCAATATGGCAGTTAAAGCTCTGAAAAATTCTATTCTGATGCTTGCTCAGCCAATTATGTATCTTGGAATACTTATAATCACTTTCATCACCAAAATTTACTACCGGCCCCGGAAGAAATACCTGGCCCATAATGCCTTCTTTATCCGGTAAATAGGAATACTCACTCCCATAATTTGCCGGAATCACCTCATCACAAAGGAACAATGCCAGTTTCTGATGATTTTCGGATTTATCATAATAATTTGTATCTACACACCGAAATTCATAAGTTTTCTGATCGATCACTACTTTCTGGACATCTCCCACTGACCAATAGATTGGATCCGCGGTACCGGCATCTGGAGCACTGAGCACAATAGCCGGGCGAAGCAACATATCATCCGTAGGTGCCACAAGGCTCGTTGAACCATCCTCATGTACAACCACAAGTTGTCCATTTTCTACGGTTCTTGTAATGTAATCACCTTCTATCTGCCCACGATATGCAAGCACTTCTTCCTTAGACATAATAGCTGCATACGCAAGCGCACCATCTGCATCAATCGGCATCAGTGCCTGCCCTGTAATGCTGAAACAGTCCGCAAATGTACCAACAAAAGCCTGGTATGGATTGGAAAGCATATAATCAAGTGATCCATAACCTCCAAATTCACTTGCCGGTATTCCCGTATCCGAAATATAAAGATAGCCATTCTGAAAGTTTTCACTCACACAGACAAACTGCATCTGATATTCACTCCGGGATGGCCTATACGTTGCCGTGATCCGGTCCCCGCCATTTTGTTCCTCTGTACGCTTACCACATCGGTCACATGAGGAGTCACCATTTTCATCCACATGCCCCAGAGCCGGTAACGTTTTTACTTCTGTCTTACTGCAGATACTGCAAACATATTTCTCTGATCCTGATGACAGGCATGTTGCTTCTGTTCGCTTCTCCAGCTTCCAGTTATGGCTACAAGTTTCTCCAAATTTTTTATTTACGAGAAACACGTAAATTCTATATTCCGCTCCATCCAGCTGAATCGTATCCAGAAGATTTGTGCTGTACTCCACAGAAGTACTGTATAATTCCTTCAAAATCACCCCTGTTGCCGCACAGTCTTTCGCAATCACATAAACAGGAGTGGCAGCAGTATTCTTTATCTGCGTTGACAGACTTCGCAGACGATAAGAACATTTGGCGTTACTTTCACATATTATCTGATCATCCAGAATCTCCTCTGCTTCCTTTCCAGTGATTGCTGCATCCGCTTTTTTAACCCTTTCAAGATACATTTCAAAGCGTTCCCGTTCCGACGCCTCTGGATCGTCTGCATCCCCGACAGATCCTTCATCCGAATAAGTGATATAGATGATTTTTTCACCCGGCCCATATACATTTATCCGGTATGGTGAGTCCTCATTTGCTAGCCAGCGATGCCCGTTTACGATCAGGCTGTTCGCATATGGTATAACCAGCTCTTCACCCTCTAAAATCGTTCCACTGCGCATTGCAGATAACTGGATTTGTCTGCTCTCTTCATCTACAAAATAAACCTTCCATGAAACCAGTTCCCGCGGGTCAACTTCCACTGTTGCATTCTGGTCTGTATCCTCTAAAGCATTTCCATATGCAGAAAGTTCACTTTCCACCGGCTGTTTTATCGTATAACCATAAGACAGGACCGGTTCTGACATAATCACAATTCCCAAAAGCAAGAAGGCATAACGGCTCATTGATTTTCTTTTATTCATTGCAAATCTCCATCAATCGATCAATAAATTCTGTTTTCCCGGCAGCAATTAAAAAATGACATAATGAATTCTCTACCATACGGTCTTTTCTGCTTTTCTAACTGTCAAAGATCATCCCTTGTGATCTTTCTTCATGTCAGCTGCAGCAGTCGAAACCGTAAACTATAACAAGATAATTTACTCAATATCATCTCCAATTCCCGTCCCCATCAATGCCGATTCATCCGCTTCCAGTTCAATGCGATATTTTTTACAGAGGTTATTTATTTTCTTCTGCAGATCAGTTTGAACCGTTGCAATCATACTAACCAGATAGTTTTCTGAAATTGGAAGGCGCTGCATTCTTCCACCGCCAACACGATAGGTACAGCTCAGCGAAGATTCTGGATTTTTTGTACTGTTATCCAATATTTTAAGCTGCTGAAGCAGGTCAGCCACTTCCAAAAGAGCCTGTTCCTGCGCCGTGTCCTTCATTATTTTTGCCATAAATTTTCCTGCCTAAGTCTGCTGCCAGGCAGTCCACTCCCTCCCTTCTTATGCTTCCAGGAAATAAAAACCTGTCGCCCCAACGATCTGCCACCGGGCCTTCTCTGAATTGAATACCGGCTCTACAAAACATCCTGGTAAGACATCTGCTTTTGAAAGTGCACTCCGTGATATCAATACCGTTCCTGTCGTAAAAATGCAATGCTTCATCAGCGGCTCATCAATACTCTGTATCATTGAAATTACTTTTTGTATGCCTTTAGCATCCTCGCATATGATGGCCGCAAACGTAGATCCATTTCCTGTAGTCTCATGGATTACCGCACGCAGCGCCGTACAAAAGCCTCTAACCTTTGAATTTATATAATATGAATGATCTTTTTCGGTTACGATCCTCTCATTCGTATAAAAATTGACTGCAAAGATTACCAGACGAGTGGGCATAACACCTTCTTTCTTAAAATCAATAATTGCTGGCAACTCATCTATACCCTTCACATTTTTCAGGCGATAAGAAAATATATATTTTGACATATACTTCTGCTTCAAAAAAACCGCCGCAAGTAACCCCGCATTAGCCCGCTCCATTTTTGTCATTTCATTAAGCCATATTGTTTTTGAATCAAACCTTAATTGCTGATCTGCCTCCAGCATGGTCCGAAAAGCGTATGTTGCATGGGCAGTAAGAGAATACATCTGCCTGGTCTGATGTGCTTCCGATTTTGCACTCTTCAAATATGCGTATACAGTTTCGTTGA
>CABRZK010000062.1 GCA_902475415.1 uncultured Eubacterium sp. | reverse complement strand
TCGCGGGAGGAGGCGAAAATCAGCGGCGCAGCGTAGATAGAAAATCGTACGTGCCTGCATGGACTTTTTCTTCCTGCTTTTTCCTTACCCTACAAAATATCAATTACGGCTGGTAGCCCAGGAAAGCTCTTACGCAGCTTAACTGTGCAAATTCTTTTGTTCCGAAACCGTATCCGATTTCTTCGATTTCCATTTCCATCTGCTTTGTATAAGATTCCACAAAATATTTTAAAATAGCTGCTCCTGTCGGTGTCAGAAGTTCTCCGTCAAAGTTGCTGCAATATACCGGCATTCCTTTGATAATTTCTGCTGTGGCCGGAGCCGGAACGGGAAGAATTCCATGTGCGCAACGAACAGTTCCGTTTCCTACGCAGACCGGTGATCCCTGGATTTCTTCTACGCCAAGCATCTCGATGGCCAGACAGCTTCCAACGACATCCACCAGGGCATCGATGGAACCAACTTCATGAAAATGAATCTGTTCAATATCAGTACGGTGTACTTTGCTCTCCGCTGCTGCAATCTCACGGTAAATGCCTTCTGCGTGTTTTTTTACAGATTCGCTGACTTCCAGACTGGATATTTTTTCCAGAATAGCAGCGACACTTGTATGAGAGTGATGTCCATGTGCATGGTTATGATCGTGATGATGTCCTTCATGCATATGCGCCTCGTCATGCTGAACTTCCTCTGCCATATGGCTGTGCTCATGTACATGATGATGCTCATGCTCTGCTTCATCTCCGTGGTGATGCTCATGGCAATGCATCTCTTCCTCATGATGTGTATGTTCATGCATTTCCTCATGGTGATGTTCATGCTCACTGCATTCATCATGATGATGCTCATGTGTATGAACATCTCCTTCTTCCGCACCGTTGATTTCCACTTTCATGTGAATACCGCCGATTCCCTGCTTACACTCTTCCTGTGGAATTACGCGTACATCTTCACGAATCTGATTCATTTTTTCCAGAAAAACGGCTTTTTGCTCTTCTGTCAGCAAACTGTATAATGCACCCATCAGCATATCGCCGGCTGCACCGGTCTTACACTCCAGATATAATACTTTCTTCATACTACTGCTCCATTCCTCCGCCTTCTGCTGGCGGCATTAAAACTTCTTTTTTTCGACATTTACAATCATAATACTTACTTTACAAATTTCTGAATGGCATCTCCGAATTCTTTGATTTTTTCCATATCATTTTCTTCCACCGCTTCTACAATGCAGTGGTTCAGATGATCCATCAGAATGACTTTTCCTGCATTATTAATAGCAGAGCGAACAGCCGCCAGCTGTGTCAGTATCTCCGCACAATCCTCTTCTCTGTCCACCATGCGTTTGACTGCCTCCAGATGTCCGATGGCCCGTGCCAGGCGATTGGAAACAGCCTTGGAATTTGGATGATGATGTCCATGCTCATGTGCGTGCTGTTCTCCATGTGCTGAATGCCCATGCACCTCTCCATTTTTCGAATGAGCATGCTCATCACCATGAGATTTTTCATGCATATGCTCATGCTCCAGTCCCAGTTCATGTGCCAGTCTGTGTGCCTGTTCTACCACTGCATTTTCATCCACTTCTACCACATCCGGTTCCTGTTTTCCCTTTGTTTCTATATCCTGTCCCATCTGCCTACCTCTTCATGATCTTGTTTGCCAGACATGCTGCTCCATATCCGTTGTCAATATTTACCACTCCGATTCCGTTTGCACAGCTGTTCAGCATGGAAAGTAATGCTGCCAGACCGCCAAAGCTTGCACCATATCCCACACTGGTTGGGACCGCAATGACCGGAACTTCTACCAGTCCACCGACCACGCTGGCCAGCGCACCCTCCATACCGGCAATGACGATAATGACATCTGCGTTCTGAATCCGGTCTATTTTTCCAAACAGGCGGTGAATACCTGCCACACCGACATCATACACTCTGTCTACGTTGTCCCCGAAAAACTCTGCTGTCAGAGCTGCCTCTTCTGCCACCGGAATATCTGATGTTCCCGCCGTCACAACTGCAATGGTTCCTTTTTCTTTTTTCGGTTCCGGCATATTTCCTACCATAATAATCTTCGACAGCTTTTCATACACTGCTTCCGGTGCAACTTCTTTCACTGCGTCATAAGCAGCCTCAGATGCCCGTGTCACCAGAATTCTCGCATTGTCATGCATCATGTGACTTACAATTCCTGCGATCTGCTCCGGTGTCTTTCCCTGCCCGAAAATAACTTCCGCTTCTCCGGTGCGCAGATTTCTGTGCTGATCAATATTGGCATATCCGATATCTTCATACGGCAAATGTTTTAATGATTCCAATGCTGTATCTACATCCATGCTGTTGTCCGAAACTTTTTTCAATATATCTGCTAAATATGTTACGTCCATTCTTTTTCCTCCAACATCTGTATGCTCAAGAATGCTCCGGCATTTTTGCTGCGAGATGCACGTCCTGCAGCGCATGACATATTTTTCTGCGCATCTCTGCAATTCTACACTGCACAACTCAAAATCCCGGCAATCTGTTTTTATAAATTGAACAGTCTTTTTATTTTTATCTATTTCAATCTATAAAAATATATTGCAATTTCCATGCCAATCTTATTGCTACTATTTTAACAGGATTTGCGTGATTTTTCATCTATATTTGTTTCATTTTTAAAATAAATACGTTTTTTTGTTGCAAACTGGCAACAGTTTTTCGTGAAATCATTTCAAAAATCTTCTGTTTTTATCCGATGCTTTTTCGTTTGTTGCATTTTTTCAACAACAATGCAACAAGTGTTTACATCACCTCCCGAAATTGATATAATATTCACAACAAGACAAACCCCAGGGGAGGGATAACATACAAATGAATCAATATAAAGCAATCTATCAGATTCGGGAAATGTTGCAAAATCTGATTACAGAATACGCAGATTCCGACTCACAATTGACACAGAAATTAAAAACAATCGATCAGGAATTAAACTATTTTCTGGATCGCGGCATTGATTTCAAGCAGATTGTAGATGAACTCGACGACAGCATTTTCATTACAGACAAGGAAGGCAATGTACTCTATGTCAATCCTGCGTATACACGCAACACCGGCATCACCCCTGATCGGGTACTCAACCACAATGTACATGATCTGATTGAAAAAGACAAGCTCTACAGCGGCGGTGCAATTCCGGATGTGCTGCGTACGAAAAAATCTGCATTCCGGCTATCCACCACCTATGGCACCGGAGCACCATTACTGGGATACGCATCCGGAACACCGGTTTTTGATTCGAATGGAAATCTGCATCAGGTTATTGCCAGCAGCCGCCCCATTGTAACGCTTCAGGCTTTGAAAGAGGATTTTAATACCTTTGTCAGACAAGTTCAGGAAATGAACCCACAGAATACCAACACTGAGTCTGAGAAACATCTTTCCACTGAAATGATTGGTAAAGATGGTACTCTGGCAAATATCTGGACCCTGATCAGCCATGTTGCGCCATCAGATGCAACGGTACTGATCACCGGAGAATCTGGCGCAGGTAAAGAAGTTATTGCAGATGAAATCTATCGAAACAGCAAACGTAACGATAAACCATTCGTAAAAATCAACTGCGCTGCCATTCCTGCTCATCTGCTGGAATCTGAATTATTTGGATATGAAAAAGGTGCATTTTCCGGAGCAAACGCAAAGGGAAAACCGGGACTTTTTGAAATGGCCAACCATGGCACACTGATGCTGGACGAAATCGGAGATATGCCAATGGACCTTCAGGTAAAGCTTCTGCGTGCCATTCAGCAACAGGAAATTACCAGAATCGGTGGTTCAAAGCCAATTCACCTCGACATCCGTTTCCTGGCGCTGACCAACTCGAATCTGAAAGAAAAAATTGCAAACGGTACTTTCCGTCAGGATCTGTACTACCGATTGAATGTCATTCCGATTTATGTACCGCCACTGAGAGAACGTATCGCTGATATTGAGCCTTTATGCAATCGGTTTATTGAAATCTTTTCAGAAAAATATAACCGTCCGTTCTCCCTGACAGAACAGCAGTTGTATTATCTGAAACAGTATTCCTGGCCGGGAAATATCCGTGAACTGGAAAATATTATCGAATATCTCGTACTGTGCAGTTCGGGTATCGGGCAGGTAGATGATTCTATCATCGCCGGTCTGTTAAATATTTCCCTGGAGCAGGAACCACTGCATTCTGACAATATAGATTTCAGTACCGCTGTGGCTCAGTTTGAGAAAAACCTGCTGGAAAACACCTTAAAAACCTGCGGAAACCTGAGAGAAGCCGGACAAAAATTAAATATTAACGCTTCCACAATCTCACGTAAGATCAAGCAGTACAACATTAATTATTCCAACAAAAAAGATACACTCTGATTTGATTCATATCTGAAGGAAACTGGATATACGGAATCAATTCACTTCAAACACTGTGATTTTTCAGATCTGCGAAAGATTGTCAGTCAAAAAAATGTACCCGAAAGGTCTGTAAGCATCTTTCGGGTACATTTTTTATATAGATTTAGGTTTGTTTTTAGGTTAGGTAAATTTTCATTAAAATGAGTATTGAATAGTGGGGTGGTTTATGCAATTGCCGCAGCACCGAATCTCTGCTCCGCTGCTGCATGTACCATTTCTTCCCAGGATGAAAATCTGGTACTTTCTTTTACGAAGTTATCCATCAGAAGCTGTGCATAAACCATTTTGTCAGCTTTCCAATTTGTGATAACTGCGCTGGAATACTGAAACCCCTCAAAGTTGGAGAAATTTGTATTTTCCTCCATGAATTCATCTGTAAAAATGGCATTCAGCAAATTGCGGAGTTTCTGATCCATGTCTACATATACATATCCTTCCATTATCTCTCGTCCGGATGCTCCTCGTAGTATTTGTCAGCTGCTTTGAATACAAAATCTCTCCATACAGCTGCATCTCTTGCCATACATGGACGGATGATTTCTTCCTCCTGGTCACCCATACCATTGATGACTTCTTTTCTCTGAACGGTCAGATATAATGCCGGCTCATTTGGCGGGCAGCCAAGAATCCAGTATGCATTTGGATGATCTTTCAGATATTTCTTTGTACAGTTTCCGTGAAGTACGATCTTCTCATCCGGAATGTCTTTCGGAATTTCATTCTTTCCACCGATAACGACAGTCATTCCTTCATTTTTCTCATACTCTCCGACTGCTTTCAGTTCTTCCATATTAATTGCAAGAAGTGCCTGACAGCTGTAACATGCACCTTCACATTTTACATCATATTCCGGCCAGCGTGTGCTCATATCGCCGATATACGGGATCCACATTTTCTTGTAGCTCTCTTCGATGGTGTTACCAACCACTTCGATATCCTCAAGGTCATAGTTTCCAAGACCTGTCTCTTTTGCTACTTTGAAGTAGTCTACACAGGATGTGTCAATACCTGTTACCTCACAGGCAACACGGTCGATCGCAACCGGATCTTTGGATCCGAGAATCATATTTGTCTCAATCGGAACCGGCATATGCGGGCTGTATCCACTTGCTGCACGCATAGCATCCATGATATTGATATCGGCACGACATGCGCTCCATACATCCATCATAGCCATGGTCAGGTTCTGCTGATGCATCTGCATATGTACTTTATCCTGTACAACACCTTTAATATTCTTTAATGCTCCTGAGAATACCATGCTGGCATGTGCTTTCAGGATTGGAAGGTTAATTAAATGATCTGCTTCCATCAGGAATTTCGGCAGTAATACATGATCAATGTTAGAACGGTAACCGCGAACAGCTACATTTACCAGATCTTTGTCGCGTTTAATATCTTTTAATTCTACACCTTCCTCTTCTGCTACAGCAGCGATTCCACTGACGCGGAAACACTCCTCTGTGTCACATCCGATTGCCGCTGCCTCAGCAACGATGATGCGTTTCGGGTTCGCTTTTTTTACCTCACGGATAACGGCACGAACAACCTCCGGGTTGGTACATACAGATGTCTCCGGTGGTTCTGCATGACCTGCATTTGGTTTCAGTACAACAGTTGAACCTTTTCTGATTACGTTTTCGACGCCACCCATTAAGTCAAAAACTTTGGTTACATTTTCCTGAATATCGGTTCCTTTTACAAGGGCTACCAGGGATTTTTTCGCCATATTGATACGTCCTCCTCTATTTGTCTTCTGCATAATTAATATGCAAATCTTATGCCAGTTTTTCAGGCCTGTTTTTCCTTATTTTTTCGCTGTTTTTGTTGCACATCTGCATTTTTCGAACAATTCTGTTGCAAAATAATTGCATTTCCCTATCCTTTTGCCAGTTCAAAAATTGCCTGTACATCGTACTGATACAGCGGTTGAAAATTTTCTCCCACAACGGTCTCCGGATCCGGCAGCATTTTCTCTGCCAGCCATTTGCTGTCCACATTGGAAATTCCAGCTTCCCGAAGTGTCACCGGTAAGCCAACCGAACAGATGAAATCCTGAAATCGGGAGATTCCATCCTGTGCAATTGCCACGGCATTTTTTCCTTCAGCAGGAACATCCCACACTTCCTGGGAAAATGCGGCAATCTCCTCCGCATGATCCAACAACATATATTTACACCAGGCCGGCATCAGGATCCCAAGCGCCAGTCCATGAGACAGATCATACTCCTCAGTCAGGATATGAGACATTTCATGGCATGCAAAAACGCCTTCTGCGCCAATCATATCACTGTGTGCCATGGTAGCGGCCCACATCAGCTGGCTTCTGCCATCATAATCATCCGGATTCTGCTGCACCAGTGGTAATTCTGCCAGAACAGTCTTCATCACTGCCGTGCAGAGCCCATCCCGCAAAATTCCTTTTTGTCCCAGATGAAAATATCGTTCAAATGCATGGGCAAAAATATCAATGCCTCCGATTGCACTCTGTCTGTCCGGAACGCTATAAGTAAGTTCCGGATTCAGCAATGCAAATTTTGGATACGTCAGCGGATGATAAAAAGCTGTTTTTTTGCCAATCGTCTCATTGGATAATACCGAAACACAGTTGGCTTCGCTGGCTGTTGCCGCCATTGTCAGCACCACGCCAATAGGAAGTGCCTTCTCCGGTACTGCTTTTCCGGAATAAAAGTCCCATAATTTTCCGGAATAACAGCTTCCGATACTGACTGCTTTCGCTGTATCAATGACACTTCCGCCGCCTACTGCAAGGAGCAGATCAATCTGTTTCTCCTTTGCAAAAATACAGATCTTTTCTGCAGTAGAAAGCAGGGGATTTTCTGTGATACCACCATAGCGTTCGCAGATTCCTCCGCAACTCTCAATATTTTTTTCAATGGACGGTAAAAGTCCGTTTTTGACTACCCGCTCACTTCCATATAAAAGAAGGGTTCGTTTTCCATATACGGCGGCAAGTCTCCCGGCCTGCCGCTCTGCATGTTTTCCAAATATAATATGTGTCGGAAGAAAAAATTCAAAATCTTTCATAATAAGTTACCAATAGCTATCGTTTTCTTTATTTCTTTTTCCAGTCCAGGTTGAACTGATGATCTTTGGTCAGTCCGACAAAAATGATGTTGATCAGGGCAATCACTGCCAGGATCAGATAACTCCATCTCAGGCTTCCTGTTGCATTTAAGCTGATACCATTGATCATAAATGCACTTGCTGTCAAAATAGACTGAATCGGGAAGATGACACTGTTTACCGTTTCAAAACCATGACGTCCGAATACAGATGATGGGAAAGATGTCATAAAGTTTGCAGATCCTCCGATGGAAATACCGATCATGATAACAGCAATGTACATACCTGCAGTTGTATTTGTTACGTTTGCAAGAATTGCTGCTGCATACCAGATACAGAACAGAATCATAACTTTCTTTGTACCGAATTTGTCATCCAGAATACCGATAAACCAGGAACCGAAGATTCCCACTACAGCGATAACTGTCATCATGGAGATTGCCTGTGTTGCTGACATACCAAGCTCCTGATTTCTTACAACCAGCTGACTCATAACACCAGTGGAGCAGCACTGCAGAATACCGGTTGCGATGGCAACAGTCCATACCGCCGGAGTTTTTAACAGTTTTCCTACTGTCCAGCGTTTGTCATCTTCTGCATTATCTGTGTCATACTCTGCTTTGTATACTTCGTCGGATACCATATCCGGATTCACGCCACGCTCCTGTGGTGTATCTCTCATAAATACAAGACCAATGACGGCCAGAACTGCTACTAATACGCCAGGGACGATAACACCTTTCTCAAAGCCCATTTTTGCAATGATCAGTGTCATCATCGGAACCCATGTTGCAGATGCGATATTCAGACCCATGGTTGTATATCCCATAACAACACCTTTACGTTTCGGAAACCACTGTGCTACCAGAGCACCACCAGCTACATATCCTGCTGACATGATAGAACCGATCAGACATGTATACGCAATTGTGTATACTGCCAGGTTTGGACAGTTACCCATTACGATGTATGCAATACCTGAAATGATCAGCGTGATACCTGCTACTTTTCTGGCACCGATTTTCTTGGTCAACTGCGAAAACGCAATATAAAAGATAACACCAAGAATTCCGCCATAAGAATTCATCTGTAATACAGTACCTGACTGAATGCCAAGGTGCTCTGCTACTGCCGGGGCTGTAATATTATTACCATCTGTACAGAATCCTACGAAGAACCAGAACATTGCCATACAGAAAATGATCGTTCCCCATCCGGCTTTACCAAAGCTTACCAGGGAGTTTCCACTTTTTTTGTTGTTTCCCATAATTTCTCTCCTTATATTTTTCTGTGTATATCAGTCCCCTCATTACCAATACACACAGAAACCTTTGTCCTATTGATTATACCTATCCAAATTTATACACAATCATTATACCCTTTAATCATTTTAAACTACTGCATCATCTCAATGATAACCGTAGTTCCCATTCCACCGCCGGCACAAAGTGTTGCCACTCCGTAGCGCTGTTTCCGGCGTTTTAATTCATACATCAGTGTGATGACTATTCTGGATCCGGTTGCTCCTACCGGATGCCCCAGAGAAATTCCACCACCGTTGACATTCAATTTATCATCCGGTACTCCAAGCTCCTGCTGGCAGGCAAGGCACTGGGAAGAAAATGCCTCGTTAATCTCAAATAAATCAATATCATCAACTGTTAATCCTGCTTTTTCCAGAGCTTTTTTCGTGGAACTAATCGGTCCGATACCCATTAATTCCGGTTCTACACCTGTGGTAGCCACACTGACAACTTTTGCAATGATCGGACATCCAAGTTCTTTTGCTTTTTCCTCAGACATCAGAATCACACCAGAGGAAGCATCGTTCATACCGGAAGCATTTCCGGCAGTTACTTTTCCGCCCTCTTTGAACGCTGGTTTTAATTTCTGAAGACCTTCCAGTGTAGCGTTACGTTTCGGATACTCATCTACCGTATAGGTAGTTTCGCTCTTTCTTGTTTTCACGGTAACCGGAATAATCTCCTCTTCAAAACGACCTGCATCAATAGCTGCCACTGCTCGCTGCTGGGAGCGGAGAGAATATGCATCCATCTGCTCTCTTGTGATGCCGTATTTATCAGCTACGTTTTCTGCTGTGATTCCCATAGCCGGACCAACACCCAGATTTGTCAGGGAATCCCACATGGAATCACGCATTTCCATATGACCGTATTTCTGACCATAACGTGCATTAAATACCATGTGCGGTGCGGTACTCATACTGTCAGAACCACCTGCCATGATGCACTCAGCCTCTCCGGCGCGAATCTGATAAAATCCCATCTGAATCGCTGACATGGATGATGTACAGTTTCTGTGAATTGTGATACCAGGTACAGTAACAGGAAGACCTGCTTTTACGGCTGCTACTCTGGCAAGGTTATTTTCTTTGTAAGTTCTCTGATAATTGCATCCCCAGATTACATCATCGATGATGACTGGGTCAATACCGGAACGTTTGATCAGATTCTGCATAACCGGAATGGTTAATTCTACCGGTGCCAGTGTCTTGAACTGTCCGCCAATCGTTCCGATCGGTGTACGACAGCCAGCTACGATTACTACATCTCTCATTTCTTATATTCCTCCTACAAACGTCCAAGAACACGAGCCACTTTAATAAGGCCTTCTGTCAGTTCTTTATTTGCTTTTTCTACATCTTCTTTGGACCATGTCTCAAGTCCCTGACCGGTCTTGAATCCCAGATTACCCTTGGCAATGTTGTCTGTCAGGAGTTTTGAAGGTTCTGTACTGTTGCACAGATGCGGGAACAGATAGCTGTGAATATTGTATGTCAGATCAAGTCCGCCCATATCCATAACCTCTACCGGAGCACAGATGCCAAGACGCATACCAAAACCATATTTAATAGCATCATCTACATCTGCCGGATCAGCGATATCCTGCTCGATGATATTTAAAGCTTCTCTGAACAGTGCATGCTGCATACGGTTTGCAAGGAATCCCGGAACATCTTTCTTTACGATAACCGGACGTTTTCCTGCTTCTTTTAACAGATCGTAAGTAGCCTGTACCGTCTCATCAGATACATATTTTGTCTTGATAACCTCTACTAACGGAACAAGGTAAGCCGGATTCCAG
>CABRZK010000061.1 GCA_902475415.1 uncultured Eubacterium sp. | reverse complement strand
CAGTATCTTCGGCGGCATCATCAATGGATTTGCCATCAGTCTCTGTCTGCTGATGGGTTCCACTACAGGCGGCACAGATTTTATCTCAATCTATCTGTCTGAGAAAAAGGGAATGGATACCTTCAATATCATTCTCGGACTGAACGCTGTCATACTGGTTGCTGCCGGATTTATGTTTGGCTGGGACAAAGCTCTTTACTCCATCATTTTCCAGTTTGCTTCGACACAGGTACTCCATGCGTTGTACAAAAAATATCAGCAGGAAACCTTTTTTATCGTCACCAATCATGGCGAACAGGTATATCAGTCCATCGCCAGAGCAACCAACCACGGTGCCACCATTCTGGATGGTGAAGGTCCTTACGAACATACGGAACGTCAGGTTGTCTACTCCGTTGTTTCCAGTGATGAAAGTAAAAAAGTGCGAAAAGCTGTCAAAGAAGCTGACCCCAACGCTTTTATCAATGTAGTAAAAACAGAACGTCTCTGGGGACATTTTTACTATAAGCCGAATGATTGATGCCTTTTCGTCTCAGTCTGAGTAATAGATCTCGCTTATCAAAGATTACAATCACATAAAAACGGGGACCTATCTCTTATCCACTTGCTTTATTCCATGGACAGATAAGTTCCCGTTTTTCCTATTGACAATATATAAAGTTGCCTTTCAATTTTATCTTTCTTTTCTCTTTTTCCTGTTACATATCTTCTTTTTTTCTATACTTTCGATATAAACTAACACCGATAGCAACTCCTGCTGCAATAATAATTGTCACAACATAAACTGACGGATTCTGTACATCACCGGTTTTTGGTGTTTTTGTCATGACTGTCGTGGAGGTTTTTCCGGTTCGGATTGGGTTTTCTATTGTTCCCTGTGTTTTTGTCTCTTTCCACTGATTATCAAAGGTAATCTGACTCTGTTTTTCAGTTATTCCTGCTTTTTGTCCCCATACTTCAGCCTCCAGACCACCGTCCTCAGCATTCAAAACCCGAACTGTCACCTGGTAGATTGTGGTATCATACGTCAGATCCGAATCTTCACCTGCGATCTGCCTGATCTGATACGTGTAATCTCCCGGGGTGGTATACAGAATGGAGTCAAATGTACCGCTCTCATTTGCTCCAATCTGTATCTGGTTCTGTTCCGGCATTGGAATGCCATTCCGTCCGTCTGTGGATTCCATTACAACTGTAAAAACCGGATTCTTCTGAGCCTGGCTGTCAGAAGCGGTTCCTGTCAAGGTTACTGACACCGGAATCGACACCATACAGTTCTTTTCCGCTGCCATGGCAGGCAACGCCGCTAACAGAACAAGCCAGAAGAGCAGAACCATCCCCAGTACAACGATGCCTCCTTTTTTACTCTCTATGATTTTTTCAACAATCCCGACATTTCGCGTTTGCAGTTTGTTTTCTGCTGTTTTTCCTTGTTTCATTCTTTTTCTCACACCTCCTTCCGTCTGATTATTGTTCTTTTACACATTTTCTATTTTTGTTCCTCTACTATTCACAATCCAGCTTTCCAAACAATACCACTCTTCCATTTGTTGCAGA
Organism: uncultured Eubacterium sp.; assembly: GCA_902475415.1. GTDB lineage: Bacteria > Bacillota > Clostridia > Lachnospirales > Lachnospiraceae > Eubacterium_I. The sequence continues at coordinate 9,379 of CABRZK010000061.1, read as the reverse complement.
TTCCGCACAGGTCGACAGTGCGATCACATGGTCTTGCGCAATAATACCAATATCTCTGTACTGCACGGCATTTTCCTCAATATATTGCAGTAATGACTGCATCTGAGCTGGAGGATCCGGTTCTGTGACATATCCATAAATCTGCCCGTCTGCAGCATCCGTCTCCACGCAAGCAAAAAATATAATTGGAATCGTTTCTTCCGGCAAATATAACGTGCCTGTCTGATGTGCTGAAAAATACTCCTCATCCGCAAACTCCACCACATCTCCAAACATGGCTCCATTGCTCATATGATGCCCATAGATCAGGTTGTACGGATCCGAAAAATCAGGTGCGTTGGCACTTCGAAGAAAAATCGCGCCGGAAAGTGCAAAGTTTCCGTATACATCCTTATTGACATATTCCATATCATCTTTTCCACGGACAACCGGGTAATCGATGCCGGTATCGTCTACCGTCAGCCATGCGCAGACATCCGCATTGATGTTCTGCAGCTCCTGCAAAGAGGGGTTGGTATCTTCCCCCTTTACAGGTTTCAGTTTCATTAAATCATCATCCACAAAAGCAGCATGATAAATCTTCCAGGTATCCCACAGCGAATATCCGCCATACAGAAACAGCACGATCAGCAGGCATGCAACAAAAATGTTGAGCATCTTATTGGACCACAGCAAAACTTTTTCTGTAAAACGCAGACGGAATTCATTTTCTGACAACGTTTCGCTTTTCTTTATTTGATTTGGTTTCATCAGTAGCCTGCTTCTTTTCCTTCTCGATCAATGCCAACAGCTTAAGATAATTTTTTTCTGCGAAAGAACAGAGCACCAAGGGCAGAAGCCAGAGCGGCTAATAAGGCATATGGTGTAACACTCATCACAATTCCGGTCGGAGTTGCACTGGCACGATCATTCGTTACTGTAACGGCATTATCCTGTTTTGTCATTGTCTGGGAAGTTGCTGTTATTTTTGAGGAATTACTTGCCTGTGTATCTTTATTGACAGTCTGGGAATTGCCTTCCCCTTTCTTTACTGCAAAAGTTGTGGTATAACCTTCGGAACTGCTCAGGTTCTCAGTTACTGTGTAAGTTACAGTAGATGGAATACCTGTAATCTCAGCAATTGTCGTGCCATCTGCCAGCTGCAGATTGACAGAACCGGCTCCATTTTCATCCAGATTTACTTTCTGATTTCCAAAAGTAAAAGAAGAATTTGCCGGTCCGCTGAAGTTGATCGTAAAATCAAACATACGGCTCTTATCACCCATGTTACCGGTTACGACTTTATCCAGACTGAGTTCATAGGTTTTATAAGCATCTGTGATCTCACTGTTTTTCTCATCATACTGTGGCTGATTCTGATCATTGAAAACCGGCGTATCAGCAGCCTCTGTAAATACCGATGCGTCAATTTTATATCCGCCATCATTGTCATTGACCACATACACATCCAGGTAACGCACATTATCGTCGACATCTGTGATATCTGCATTGGAGTTTGCACTTTCTGTAATGATGTAACGGTAAATACCAGGTGCGGTAAATGTTCCTTCCGGAAATGTAATGGATGCGTTTTTCGTTACTTCATTCTGTGTGATGGTATCTCCGTTTACATAAGACACATCTGATACCGTCGGAGTGCCCACACCGGCCTTGATCTCCGGAGATGTCGCAGTCGCGCCTACCGCAATGCCCGGTGCGATGCTGTAAGTATAGGTCACATTTGGTACACTGGCACCCGGAGCCTGCTGCATTTCCAGTACTTTCTGAAATTGTACGACTCCGTCATTACCATCTGCAGCCATCGCCGGAATCTGCAATCCTCCGATCATCATTGCTCCTGCCATTGTCATTGCTGATACACGTCCGATAAATTTCTGATTCATAATCTCTTTCCTTCCTTTACCAATACAAACTCATTTAAACAAGTTCTCATTATCTTGATTCTTAAGAACCGTCTCAACTCACACTACAGATTATTTCGTCGGATGACGGTGATAACCTTTCCTTTTATCTCACGTGTATCTACCGCTCCAAAGTAGCGGCTGTCTGTTGCACCTTCCCGATAATCTCCCAGTACAAAGTACTGGTTTTCCTGCAATTGAACCGGATAGTTCACCTCACTCTCATACTGTGGCGTCTGGTAAAAAATATTCTGTTCCAGAACGATACTGTCATTTACTTTTACCGTTGCTTCCTCTGTGATTTCTACCAAGTCGCCTCCTTTCGCAACAATGCGTCCTGCATATTTCTGATTATCTTTCTGATAAATCACAACATCACCTGCCACCGGATTTTTATCCAGACGATAGTACAAAACCACATCACCAGCACTCATCCGTGGCGCCATATCTTCATTTTTGATCGTAGTAATGCCAAACAGACACCCGAACAAGACATACAGAATTCCAATCAGAATCAGCAGTCGGATCAGAAACCAGCGCCATTCCTGCCGAAGTTTTCGCTGTTTTTCCTCAGTTACCAACGTTTTCTCCTTACTCCAAACAAATACAATGCACCAAATCCCAACGCTGCTCCTGTCAGAATTCCAAATGAAACAGCCTTATCTGTCACACCGGTTGGTGGGGATACAATGTTGTACACATAGGTATTGATGATATTTGCCTGCGCTGTTTTCTGATCCTGCACAGTCACCGTTCCCTTTGTTCCATCTTCCCCGTTAAACGTGGCATCCACCCGGTAATCTGGCAGATCTGCCGGCAAAATTTCCTCGATACGATACGTTCCTGCCGCTACATTTGTCTCTGTGTAAGTGCAGGAATAAGAACCGTCTTCATTTCTGCTGAACTGACGAAGCGTAACCGTTTTTGCCTGCTGATCAGGTCCTGTGATTTTCACCTGCATCTGATAGGAAGCTGCATCATCCTCCGGCAGTCCGCGAACCGTTTTGGTAATCTGCAAATGTCCGGTATCCGGATTCGGTTCCGGAAGTGTTTCACTGAAGGACACATTATCCAGATGATTTCCGACTGTTCCTTCTTTGGCATCACCACCACCATTTTTATCGTAGGCAGTTTCCCCTGCAACGAAAAAGAAACGAGTCAGATACTGACTTTCTCTGACGTCATAATCCCCTGTATGGCGATACCATTTAACGTTATCATCCGTGATGGTTGCTACAGAAGCACCCGGATATTTTCCAGTATTATTCTGCACATTTGTGATGACATCCTGAACAGCACGCTGGGTTTCTACCTTATACTGTTTTGCCAGTTTTGTGGACATGATAACCACATACATGGTATCCTTCTGACGACTGTCGTTCGCTCTGGTTCCACGGCCACGATGGTAAATCTGCCAGTAAAGTTTTGCCCCCGGTGTCGTCAGCACATCCTGATATAAAGCACCCGGTTCATTTGCATTTAATTCTGCAAACTGTGTGCCATGTGCAGCGGCATCCACCTTATGCCAGTATAAAGACTGCTGTGCATGGGTTTTTCCACTAATTTTATCCATTTTGCCCGTTGACGCACTGACGTATTCAATCTGTTTGTCGCTGGCTGTTGTTTTCCATATCAGCCCCGGCGTTCCATTGGAATAGTAAGGCTGATAGCCTGTCGTCTGACTTGTTTCAGGTGTTTCAAAATCACCATTTTCCAGTTGATTATAGTAGCTTACCTGAACTGCCTCAGATTCTGCCATAAGCTGCCCGGAAGTATCCTTTACCTGAACCTTATAAAAGCATCGGGCACCTTTATCCAGCGCGACATTTAATGCTGTTCCATCTTTCGACACATTATAAGAATTTCCGGTTACTTTATGGCGTTCCACCTTTGTCCAATTTGTTGCCCCTTCGGCATGTTTGTACCATTCCACCGTGATTCCTGTTGTCTGATCTCCGGAAATCTGCACGTTTAATGTTCCGGCAGTTTCAATGTTATCCTGAATCACCGCAGATACATTCACTGCTGCCTGCACTTCCGATAAGGAATCATTTGAATTTGTTTTCTGATATTCCGCAGTTGCTAAGGAAGACTCCTCTGACGGCATATTACTGTCGTGTATATCAGAGGTTATATCCGATACGTTCTGGGAAGCATCAGATTCCTTGTTGGACACTTCTGCTTCTGAAAGGTTCTCTTTCTGTTCAGCATCAGCAACATTCTTTTTCTGATCTGAACTGCCCGTTTCACCTCCTGCATTCTGATTTTCCTGCAGATCGATATTCTGTGATTTCTTCTCCGTCGCATCCTGTTTTCGCTCTTCCCCAGATTCAGGTTTCTTTTCCTCCAGTGCTTCTGTTTTGGAAGTTTCACTGGCACTTTCTGTCACCTGTATTTCATTTTCATTTATCTCCGGTATCTTCTGTTGCACGTTTTCTTCTGTGGAAGTACTCTCTCCCACATCATCTTCTTTCTGTCCGCCATCTTCCTGCATCAAAACCACCTGCTGGTTTTCTGATAAACCTGCGATGACCGATTCTTCCGCCTGTACCGACATTCCAGACACGGAAAAAAGCAGCAAAACAGCCAGTAAAAATGTGAGAGGTCTTTTGAATTTTCTTCGCATTCCACCATCTCCATTCCCGAAATAAAGTCAGCCTCTTTGCAAACCAAAGTTTCACTTTTATTTCTAAGTAATGTATATGCAGAAATACAAAAAAATATGACAGGAAAATTTCAAAAAATTTCCTGTCATATTTCTTATAATCATCCCATGGATTCCTTTTATTTTTTTCAAGTCGAACGCACGTGAGACTTGGTGCGTGATTCTGGTCAGCGCAAGCTGACATCTTCTTTTCAGAATCACTGCACATCCTCGCGGAGCATTTATCTCAGTCGGAGATTGAACTCCCACTGAGAAATACTTGTTACTACTCACCACTTGCAGAAGTGGGAGTCTCAACTCAGACTGAGATGAATATAATAGCCTTTTCCTTTTTATAACAAAAATGGCATCAGATAAAATGGTTTCAAGAATACATTTTTCATTTTATCCATTTCTTCAAAACCTTATTCCGCTATTTTGTCCGTTTCTTCAAGTTTTTTTTGTATTTTATACGTTTCTTCAAAATTTCTTATAATCTTCTCATGGATTCATTTTTAAATACATCCCGTTCCCGGCTTTTTCTGATTTTTTCCAGCATCATAGGAATATCCCGGTTCAGATTGCCTGCCAGCGAGATATAGTTGGAGGCATGATTGGAACGAAATACCGTTCCTTCCGAATCCACATGAGTCAGAAAAAGTTCCATCTCATCTACGACCTGCCCCGGTGTCAGAAGTTTCATCCCACCGGATTTTATCTCTTGTAGCATCGGTGCACCCTGTTCCAGAAGCAGTGTCAAAAATCCCAGATAATCCGGTTTCATGGCCGTGATCAGCTCTGCTGATGCAATGGCATGCTCCTTCAACAATTTCTGCCCGCCAAGACCGGAAATCAGCGTTATACTGAGACGAATTCCTGTTCCACGCAGACGCTTCGCTGCCTGCACATATTCTTCCACCGTCACACCTTTTTTGATGTGTTCCAGAATCTCAGGACTTCCGGATTCTGCTCCCAGATAAATCATATCCAGCCCCAGATCATGTAATTCCTGAAGTTCTTCCTTAGATTTACGCAAAATATCCTGCGCTGTTCCATAAGAGGTAATGCGCTCTGCTTTCGGAAAATACTGTCTGCACATACGCAAAATCTTCGTCAGTTTTTCCTGTGACAAAACCATTGCATCTCCGTCCGCCAGAAAGATACGCAAACTGCGATTTCCATAATATCCTCTGGCTTCCTTTAAGTCAACTTCTACTTCATGTAACGGTTTTACATGAAATTGTTTTTCCTTATACATCGTACAAAACGTACAGTTATTGTGCGCACATCCCACCGTCACCTGCAGAATCAGACTGTATGCCTCACTTGGCGGACGGTAGATCATTCCTTCGTAATTCATAATACTTTATACCCTTATTTTTCACATTTCAATTTTGTAAGTTCCAAAAATACGATCACAATTTTTTAACAATACGCTACGAATGTTCATCAAATTGCTGTTTTGTACATTTCTTCACACTTACTATTTACTATTTTTCCCTTGAACTGTTCTGGTATTTTGTTCTTCTACTGCTTGTTTTTCTGTGGAATCAGAAAAATGAATACCAGTGAACTAAACAACAGCAGAATCGGATAAAATAACTTCGGCATAATTTGAAATGCCGACAGATCATATCCCAATTCATGCGCTGCGGAAATTGCTACCAGCATCTGCGCTCCATACGGAATAATTCCCTGCGAAACTGCAGAAAACGTATCCAAAATCGATGCTGTTTTTCGCGGTGTAATGCCGTACTCCTCCGCCATCTCTTTTGCAATCGGATTTGCCATAACGATAGCTACAGTATTATTTGCCGTCGCCACATCCATAGCGCCAACCAGCAGTCCCATACCAAGCTGACCGCCCTTTTTCCCTTTAAACACTTTATGAATTCCTGCCAACAATGCATCAAATCCGCCATATTCCCGGATCAATGCACAAAGCGCTGCCACAAGAATTGCCACCATACAGGTCTCAAACATACCGGAAGCACCGTTTCCGACATTTGCCAGCAAATCTGCCGGACTGATATGTCCCACCGCCAGCATAATGATGGCACCGGATACAATTCCGATCAGCAATACGACAAACACGTTGATGCCGATAATTCCACCGATCAGAACCAGAATGTACGGTACAATCTGAAGCAAATGATAGCTTTCCGTCACGGTTCCAGAGATATCCGTCCGGAAGGACAGAATCAAAATCAAAATCAGCGTCGCAATCGCCGCCGGAAGCGCAATCCAGAAATTCTCTCGGAACTTGTCCTTCATCTCGCAGTTCTGTCCGTTGCAGGCGGCAATCGTCGTATCCGAAATAAATGACAGATTATCGCCAAACATGGAACCGCCCATGACAGAGGCCACGCAAAGCGGCAGTCCAAAACCGGAAGCGTTCGATACCGCTACCGCAATCGGTGTCAGCAGCGTAATCGTTCCAACGGAAGTTCCCATTGCCAGAGACACAAAACATGCTACTCCAAATAAGACTGCCACCGAAAACCGCGCCGGAATAATCGACAGCATAAAATACGCCACACTCTCCGCGCTGCTGCGCCCTACCACACCGACAAACACACCCGCCGTCAGGAAAATCAACAGCATGGTGATAATATTTTTATCCGCCAGGCCCTGCGCCATAATACCCAGTTTTTCATCAAAACTCACACTGCGGTTCTGCATACAGGCCACTAAAATCGCCACCAGAAAGGCAAATACAATCGGTACGTTGTAAAACCCCATCGGGATTTTCATAATATATTCGAATAAAATTCCCAGTCCCAGATACAGCACCAGAAATACCGCAATTGGCAATAATGCAATCGCTCTTCCTTTTTTCAATCCTTCACTTCCTCCATTATTTTAATTAAAGCACCATTCCTATTTCTCATGGAAAAATTCAATTTCCTCTCCTACCGGTCCGCGACAGAATGCAATGCGCGCCGGGAACGGAATTTCCGATGCAATCTCAATATCTTTCGGCTCTACCAAAACCTCATAGCCAGCTTTCCGCACTGCCTTTACACATGCATCCGTATCTTCCACTGCAAATGCAAAGTGACGGATTGTTCCTGTCTCAAGCGGTGCCTCTTCCGTCTCGAAAATCTCCATCAGACCTGCTCCGGTATCATACATCATACCTCCATCCCAGCTTCTTGCAACCGGAAGTCCAAGCACCTCACCATAAAACTGTTTTGTTTTCTCAAATTCCTCTTTTCCACAGCATTTTAATGCTACATGGTGAATTCCTTTTATCAGACTCATAATTCAACCATTCCTTTTTTATTTTTTTATTCTCATAACTGATATATTAACGCAATTTTTTTAATTACACAACGAAAAAAAGAACTCTGGATATTTTTTCCCGGAAAGCGACGATTAGCGTCCGGGACAAAATATCTAGAGTTCTCTTCATAACCTGAATTTATTTTCAAAAATTAGATATTCAGCAAATCACTGTATACTTTTAATGCTCCGTCTGTCTCATGAGCAAGTACACGTTTTGCAAGTACTTTTCCAAGCTGTACACCTTCCTGATCGAAGCTGTTTACATTCCATACAAATCCCTGGAACATTACTTTGTTCTCAAAGTGAGCAAGTAAAGCACCCAGTGTCTTCGGTGTCAGCTGCTCGCCGATGATAATGCTGGAAGGACGTCCACCCTCGAAGTTTTTATTGCGGTTCTCATCCGCTTTACCACATGCAAATGCAACAATCTGTGCAGCTACGTTTGCACACAGTTTCTGCTGGCTTGTGCTGTCCTGAATTACTACATCGGTACCGATCTGGTTGTTTTTAAATCCGATAAACTGAAGCGGTACAATGTCAGTTCCCTGATGCAGTAACTGATAGAAAGAATGCTGTCCGTTTGTACCAGGCTCACCGAAGATCACCGGTCCTGTTACATAATCAACCGGCTCGCCGAAACGGTTCACGGATTTTCCGTTGGACTCCATATCAAGCTGCTGTAAATGTGCCGGGAAACGGCTCAGTGCCTGTGAATACGGAAGTACTGCTGTGGACGGATATCCAAGTACGTTACGCTCGTATACACCAATCAGTGCATCCAGCATCTCCGGGTTCTTTAATAAGTCTTTGTTTGTAGCTGTTTTATCTACTTCTGCTGCACCAGCCAGGAACTCTGCAAATACATCCGGTCCGAAAGCCAGAGATAATACAGCGCCACCAACTGCGGAAGAAGAAGAATAACGTCCACCGATATAATCATCCATAAAGAATGCTGCCAGATAATCATCGCTCTTAGCCAGCGGAGATGTCTCACTTGTAACAGCGATCATATGTTTAGACGCATCCAGACCTGCTTTTGCAAGAGCATCTTTTACGAAGGACTCGTTTGTCAGAGTCTCCAATGTTGTACCTGATTTGGAAACCAGAATGAAGATAGAATGTGCCACATCGATAGAATTTAATACGGCTGCTGCATCATCCGGATCCACATTGCTGATAAATTTTGCTTCCATTTTGAATTTATGATTTACTTTTGCCCAGTTCTCCAGTGCAAGGTACATCGCACGCGGACCAAGGTCACTTCCGCCGATACCGATCTGAACAACAGTTGTGAATTTTTCTCCTGCTGCGTTTGTAATCTCACCTGCATGTACTTTATTGGCAAAGTCAGCAATCTTCTGCTGCTGTTCTACATAGAAAGCACGTTTGTCAACACCGTCAGCTGTGACAGTATCACCAAGCTGTCCACGTGTCAGCTGATGAAGAACAAGACGTTTCTCACCTGTATTGATCATTTCGCCATTGTAAAGAGCTGCGTATTTTTCAGTAAGCTGTGCTTCTTTTGCCAGTTTTTTAAGACCTTCCA
>CABRZK010000060.1 GCA_902475415.1 uncultured Eubacterium sp. | reverse complement strand
TTCTGATACCATGCAGGAAAAATTATCTCTGGTCAACCGTTTTGGTGTTACCATCAATTACTCCAAACCGAGCCAGAAAGAATACTTTGACATTGTCATTCATCTTGCAGCGAAAGCAGGCATCAAGATGTCTGAAGATGAGCTGAAAGCAGAAGCAAATAAGTGGGAGCTGAGCCACGGCGGAATTTCCGGCAGAACCGCACAGCAGTTTATTTATTATCTGCAGGGTAAGGAAGACGATGAAAAATAAGTAAAATTGTTCCTGAAATTTTTGAAAAAAGAGTCTGTTATAACAGATGAAAAGAAGGAATCGGTTAAAAAAAGTGTTTTGAAGTATACTTCGGATTTTCTGATATTTCAAAGACAGGTTTCTGGAGTATATGAAAAAATATAAATGCACAGAAAGAGAAGGTACATAAATTAGTAGAGAAGGGGGTTTTTCTATGAGAATTGAATTTATTGGTGCAGCGCATGAAGTAACAGGAAGTTGTCATTATCTGAAAATCGGAGAAAAGCACATTCTGGTGGATTGTGGTATGGAGCAGGGGGCAGACATCTACGAGAACCAGGATATTCCGGTGAATGCGGCAGCCATTGACTATGTGTTCGTGACACACGCACATATCGATCACTCCGGATTGTTGCCGTTGTTGTATGCAAGAGGATTCCGGGGACAGATTTTTGCCACGAATGCAACCACGCAGCTTTGTAACATCATGCTGAAAGACAGTGCACACATTCAGGAGTTTGAGGCGGACTGGAGAAACCGGAAAGCCCGCAGAGCCGGTCAGCCGGAAGTGGTTCCGATGTACAGTGTCAATGATGCCCAGGGCGTATTGAACTATTTCGTACCTTGTGAGTATGACAAAAAAGTACATGTGTGTGATGAATTGACAGTTTGTTTCCGGGATGCAGGTCATCTGCTTGGATCCTCCTTTATTGAAATGTGGGCAAAAGAAGGAGAGGATGAGTGCAAGCTGATTTTTTCCGGTGATATCGGAAATGGCAACCGTGCTCTGATTCGTGATCCGGAGATTCCGGAGTCCGCGGATTACCTGATTATGGAGTCTACCTACGGGGATCGCAACCATGATGTGCCGCCTGATTATGCATCAGAGCTTGCCCGTGTGCTGGCAGTGACTTTTGCCAGAGGCGGAAATGTCGTAATCCCGGCATTTTCCGTAGGCCGTACCCAGGAGATGCTTTACTATCTGCGCAAGATCAAACAGAACCAGATGTTGTCCTCCTTCCAGAATTTTGAGGTATATGTGGACAGTCCGCTGGCCATTGAGGCAACGAATATTTTCAATAAAAACGTGCTGGAATGCTTCCGGGAGGAAGATCTGGAAATGATCAAAAACGGTGTCAATCCCATCAGTTTTCCGGGATTGAAGACGACGGTTTCCAGTGATGAATCCAGAGGAATTAACTTTATTAAGACACCGAAGGTAATTATTTCCGCATCCGGTATGTGTGAGGCCGGTCGTATCCGCCATCATTTAAAACATAATCTGTGGCGGGAAGAATGTACCATCGTTTTTGTGGGCTATCAGGTTCCGGGTACGCTCGGATATCAGCTTTTGAATGGCGCAAAAGAGGTCAAATTGTTTGGTGAGACGGTTCATGTCAATGCGGAAATTCTGAATCTTCCGGGCATCAGCGGTCATGCGGATAAGGATCATCTGACGGCCTGGGTACAGGGCATGAAGCAGAAACCAAAACGCGTGTTTGTCGTACATGGACAGGATCAGGTGACGGACAATTTTGCAGCACACTTAAAAGAAGTGGTTGGCGTGGATGCCGTTGCACCTTACAGCGGAGATATCTATGATCTGCAGCAGAATCTCTGCGTGGTACAGGGAAGCCGCAAGCTTGCGGAGAAACGTAAGACGAAGAAATCCGGCAATACGGTATTTGAGAGACTTCTGGCAGCAGGTCAGCGCCTGATTGCAGTAATCCATAAGAATAAAGAGATTGCAAACAAAGATATGGCAAAATTCGCAGATCAGATCAATTCACTGTGCGATAAATGGGACAGATAATATCTATTTGAAAATGGAAAAGAGCTGAAGGTTAAAAGAATAGGGATACAATAAAAATATCAGTGAAAAGTGCAGCCATGTGTGCGATTTTGATTGTGTTGGAGAGCATGATATTAGCAGTAAATATGGTCAATTATAAGCATCTGGTGAAAAAGGCAGATACACAGGAAAAACAACCGGTTTTTCAGATATCTATCGCTACCGTGTGACGCAGACAGAAGATGGAACATCGATGCTTTTAAAAGTGGTCTGGTAAAATAAGGAAATACTTGTTACAATGGAACTGTTCCAAAAGCTGACGGATCGTTGGCTTGTGAAACAGTTCTATTTTTAGTTCACAGGAAATTTCATGTAAAATAAAGCAGATCGTTTTACGTAGCAGAATTGATTTGATGAAAAATGAAAAAATTCAGATACTTTCAGGAGGAGGAATATCGATGATTGATGAAATTATGGAGTATAATAAGAAATTTGTTGAGGATAAGGCTTATGAGCCGTATCTGACCAGCAAGTATCCGGATAAAAAGCTGGCGATTTTAACCTGTATGGATACGAGACTGACAGAGTTGTTACCGGCTGCATTAGGTCTGAAAAACGGAGATGCCAAAATTATTAAAAATGCCGGCGGTGTGATCACGCATCCATACGGCAGTGTGGTTCGCAGCCTGTTAGTAGCAATTATCGAGCTTGGCGTGGAAGAAGTCATGGTCGTTGGACATACAGATTGCGGTGTTCAGGGAATGGACGGTGGAAAACTGCTGGAAGAACTGACACACAGAGGCGTATCCCAGGAGCATATTGATATCGTTCGTCACAGCGGCATTGAACTGGAGAAATGGCTGGGTGGTTTTGCGTGCGTGGAACAGTCGGTAAAAGATACTGTCGCAGCGCTTCAGAAACATCCTCTGATGCCAAAAGATATTACAATCCGTGGATTTGTTATGGATTCTGTAACCGGTGCATTAAGAAAATGTGAATAAGTCCTCATAAAAAATTAACTTTTCTAATGACATAAGTAGTGCTATACTGTTATGGGTTACGATAAAGCAGATATTTTCAGAATCCGGCAGAAAAATGGATTCCGGAAGTCTGTAAATAAAATAAGGGAGAAAAAGAATGCCTGTATTTGATTTTAATAATAAACCAGATGCGAAAGCACAGGGAATCTGTACTTATACAATGCTGTTTTCCAATGCATCTGAGGCCACAGCAGAATCTCCGATTTTACTGCTGGACAATAAGACACGTCAGTGGAAACATCATTCCTGTGGTGTGTTTACGAATCCGGTAAAACGTACCTCTTTTGAGTTTGAAGAGGAAGATGGCAAGATCAGCGCGGATATCCTTCAGATTGATGCACGATTTGTAAGTCTGTTACGCTGGCTGGGAGAAAACCATATCAATGTGCGACTTTCCGGAGAAAACCGCCCAGATGGTTATGCGGTATACAAAATCCGTGAGATTGCCTTTGGCGGCGGTACAAAACTGTCTGCAGAGGATGGGTTCCTTCAGTTTATGATGGAGCGTCTGTTTGCAAGTAATGCGCCGGAAGAAGTGCATGAGGAAGAAGAACAGGAAGAAGAAGGGGACAGCATGAAGCTGACCAGCCTTCAGAGTATTACAGATTTTATGAACTGTGCCGGACGTACTTTACCGGATAATATCCGTCTGTGGGCGCGCCGGAATCTGGCTGTGGCACGTTCTCATGAAGTGTCTGCAGAAGAACGCCGTCATGCCCAGCGTGCACTTTCCATTATGATGAATATCAGATGGAAGAGCAATTATTTTGAAGCCATTGATCCGGAGGAAGCACGCCGGATCCTGGATGAGGAATTATATGGCATGGAGCGTGTAAAACAGCGTATCATTGAGACGATTATTCAGATCAACCGTACGCATACCCTTCCTGCATATGGTCTGCTTCTGATCGGACCGGCAGGAACCGGAAAATCTCAGATTGCTTATGCGGTAGCACGAATTCTGAAACTGCCGTGGAGCACACTGGATATGAGTTCCATTCACGATCCGGAACAGCTGACCGGAAGTTCCCGTGTTTACGCCAATGCAAAACCAGGTATTATCATGGAAGCATTTTCCGCAGCAGGAGAGTCCGGCCTGGTATTTATCATCAATGAGTTGGACAAGGCATCCAATGGAAAAGGAAACGGCAATCCGGCAGATGTATTGCTGACATTATTGGATAATCTTGGATTTACCGATAACTATATGGAATGTATGGTTCCGACAGTTGGTGTTTATCCAATTGCCACAGCAAATGATAAAGACCGCATCAGCGCACCGTTAATGTCCCGTTTTGCAGTCATCGAGATTCCGGATTATACACCGGATGAGAAAAAGACTATTTTTTCACGATTTTCTCTTCCAAAAGTATTAAAACGTATGGGCATGAGTGAAGACGAGTGCATAGTGACACCGGAAGGTCTGGATGTTGTTATAAAAAAATATGAAAATACAACCGGTATCCGTGATCTGGAACAGGCAGCAGAGCATATCGCGGCGAATGCACTTTACCAGATTGAGGCAAACCACGTCGCATCCGTTACCTTCGATGCAGAAGCAGTAGAAAAATTGCTTTCCTGATATGCGTGTGTATATCGTGCATACCAGGAGAAGGTAGCAGAACGGAAAAGTTTGAACAGTTATTTGCTTAAGGACAGACATCACAGGTGAATTATGAATATCTGTTTGACTTAAAAAAGGTTTAGGAAGAATAGAAAGAGGAAGTAACATGGAAAACAAGAGAGAAACCACGAAGAGTGATACAAAGACAAAAGTATGTCTTTGTATTGGCTGGATTGTCACCCTGGTGCAGATTGTTATGTCTGTATGGGTGATATGGCTGCTGAAGAAAAATAATATGCTGCCGGGCAAATTGCTGATCATTGCAGCAGTTGTGCTGGCTGTAATCATTGTACTGTGCAGATTTCTGATGAAAAAAGAGATTCATATGGTACGTTTTATTATCGGAGTAATCATTGCTGCATTGATGTGTGCGGCACTTGCGTTTGCCGGTGGTAAAATTGGTAAACTGACAGATACACTGGAAAATATTACAGATGCCAAAGAAGAGACAACAAAAGTTGGCGTCTATGTACTGGCGGATGATCCGGCGCAGAGCATCCAGGATGCGTCCACATATCGTTTTGGTATTCTGTCCCAGATCAACCGGCAGGATACTGACAATGCGGTTGCTCAGATTGAGGAAGAACTGGCAGAAAATATTTCTGTGGTTGAATATGGTGGAACGACAGAGCTGGCAGATGCACTGAACAGTGGTGACTGCCGTGCAATTGTCATGAGCGAAGATTTTATCGGAATGATCTCTGAAAGTGAAGGATATGAGAATTTCGAATCCAGTGTGCGTGAAATCGCATCATATGAATGGAAGACAGCAGTGAAAAAGACAAGTTCAGACAAGACACTGACAGATGAAAAAGGTGTGTTTACCATGTTTATCAGCGGTATCGATACTTATGGTGATATTTCTACAAAGAGTCGAAGCGATGTCAACATTATTGCGGTGGTAAATGAGAATACGCATCAGATTTTACTGGTTTCCACACCACGTGATTACTTTGTACCGTTATCTATTTCCGGTGGTGTCAAAGATAAACTGACACATGCAGGTATTTACGGTATCGAGGTATCCAAGGATACATTGGGAATGCTGTACGATATTGATATGGATTATTATTTCCGTGTAAACTTCAGCGGATTTGAAGAAATGATCAAAGCACTTGGTGGCGTAACGGTTCAGTCCGATTATGATTTCTCTGTCGGATCCTATCATTATGTGAAAGGAACCAATAATCTGAATGCAGAGGAAGCGCTGGCATTTGCCAGAGAACGTCATTCTTTTGCGGAAGGTGACCGCCAGAGAGGAAAAGACCAGATGGAAGTTATCAAAGGCGTAATTGCCAAACTTCAGACCCCGGCAGTTCTTCAGAATTTCAATGAATTGATGAAGGGACTGGAAGGAAGTTTCCAGACAGATATGCCATATGATGCATTATCGAATCTGGTCAAAGATCAGCTCTCCAACGGAGGATCCTGGAATGTCAAATCTTACAGTGTAGACGGAAGTGGAGCAATGTCATCTACTTACTCCATGAGTCAGAAACTGTATGTTATGATCCCGGACCAGTCTACGGTAGATCAGGCAAAAGATATGATTCAGAAAGTGGTCAATGGAGAGTCTCTTGAGTAAAAGGTCCAGCTGAAGCGTGGCAGTGGCGTAACTTATAATATACCGAGTTTCTGGCAACCCGGGAAGCAATGTGAGCCCCAAGGACGCCAAGGCGTGCCATGATGGCGAGACCAAATCTCCGTCGTGCATATTCAGATCCGAAAATACGGCGGATATCTCTGACGGATCTGAAATCATAAAAGTATATGGAAGCCTGATAAAAAGTTTCCTGTAATTCCCATGGACTCATATGTTTGGGTAAAAAGGTGACATTCATCATATCAAAATGACTCCAGTCATCGGTAATCATGCGGTGTTTCTTACAGAACTGTTCATAGATCGGAGTGCCGGGGAAGGGAGTCAGAATAGCAGGCTGCAACTGATAGGCATGGATAGACTTTGCGAAAGCAATGCTTCTGTCCATGTCTTTTTTTGTATCTTTATCCAGACCGAGCACAATACTTGCAATCACACGGATTTTATATTTTTCACAGGCAGCGCCGGCTTTTTGGATATCAGAGATATTTTGTCGTTTATGAATTTCATCCAATGCATCCTGATTCAGGGATTCGATGCCGATCCTCCTGGTTTTAAAAGTGTATGGGTGTGTTTTTTTCACTGTTTTCATAATAAAATAAATATTTTCAGCATAAGAGGTAAATATTATTTTTTCAGTATGAACCAATGGAAGGAAAATTATACCGGATAGAAGAAAATCATATGTATGGAATGACAGAATTTTATGTTCATATTGCTTGACATCTATATGAAAAATCAGCAAAATGAAAAGGAAAACAAGAATAAATTGCTATAAAACAGATGAAATAGATCGATGAATTGATGAGGTAAATTACATGACGGAAATGAATAGAACAAAACATATCTGCGCAGGTTTGATGGCACATGTGGATGCCGGGAAGACGACGCTGTCAGAGGCACTTTTGTATACTTCCGGAGCTATTCGCAAATTTGGAAAAGTGGATACGAAAGATGCATTTCTGGATACGGATGAACGGGAACGCGCCAGAGGAATTACTATTTTTTCCAAACAGGCAGAAATGAGCTGGAAGGATACAGAGATTACGTTGCTGGATACACCGGGGCATGTGGATTTCTCTGCTGAGATGGAACGTGTGTTGCAGGTGCTGGATTATGCGGTGCTGGTCATCAGTGGGGCTGATGGGGTGCAGGGACATACACAGACGCTTTGGAGTCTGTTGCAGCAGTATGAGATTCCAACGTTTCTTTTTATTAACAAAATGGATCAGCCGGGAGCAGATAAAAAGGCATTAATGGCAGAATTAAAACATCGACTGTCAGGAGGATGCATTGATTTTCAGGCAGAAGAAGCGTCAGAGATTTTTTATGAAGAACTGGCTACCTGTGAGGAAGAAGCACTGGAAGAGTATCTGGAGACCGGAAGGGTAGCGCAGGAAAAAATCCGTGAGATGATCTTACACAGAGAAGTATTTCCCTGTTATTTTGGATCAGCGTTGAAGATGCAGGGCATCGAATCCTTTTTAAATGGATTTGTTAAATGGACAGAACAGATGGAATATCCGACAGAGTTTTCTGCAAAAGTATACAAGATTTCCAGAGATGAGCAGGGAAATCGTCTGACGCATCTGAAAGTGACCGGAGGCGCTTTAAAAGTAAAAGATTTGCTTTGTACCAAAGTAACGGAAGATGGGGATACGATGGAAAAGGTAAATCAGATCCGGGTATATTCCGGTGAAAAATATGAGGTACGGCAGGCTGCGAAAGCAGGAGAAGTCTGTGCGGTGACAGGTTTGCAGGAAACTTATCCGGGACAGGGACTGGGAGAAGAAGCCGAAACGTTACCTCCGATTCTGGAGCCGGTATTGACCTGTCAGATCTGTCTGCCGCAGGATTGTGATCCGGCAGTGATGTTACCAAAACTGAAACAACTGGAGGAAGAACAGCCGGAACTTCATATTATCTGGGATGAACAGCTGCAGGAAATTCAGGCACAGATTATGGGAGAAATCCAGACAGAGATTTTGCAGAGCGTCATGAAGGAACGTTTTGGAATTGATGTGACATTTGGCAGCTCACATATCGTATATAAGGAAACAATTGCAAATACAGTGGAAGGCGTTGGACATTTTGAACCGCTGCGCCATTATGCAGAAGTACATTTGCTGCTGGAACCGCTTCCGGCAGACAGTGGCATACAGATCGCTGTCAACTGCAGCGAAGATTTGCTGGATAAAAACTGGCAGCGTCTGATCGTAACACATCTGCTGGAACGGGAACATCGCGGTGTGCTGACCGGTTCGACCATTACAGATATGAAAATTACGCTTATTGCAGGGCGTGCACATCAGAAACATACCGAGGGCGGTGATTTCCGACAGGCGACTTATCGTGCCATCCGACAGGGACTGATGGAGGCAGAATCCGTATTATTGGAGCCATATTATCAGTTCCGGATGGAACTTCCGGAGCAGATGATCGGACGGGCAATGACGGACATTGAGAAGATGAATGGAACCTTTGAAATTACACAAAGTGAGGGAGGTTATTCTATTTTGACAGGACATGCACCGGTAAGTACGATGCAGGATTATCCGAAAGAAGTAGCTGCTTATACGAAAGGATTTGGCCGTATTTTCCTGACACCGGATGGTTATGCACCGTGTCATAACGCGGAGGAAGTGATTGCGTCCATCGGATATGATCCGGAGCGTGACACAGCAAATCCAACCGGATCGGTATTTTGTGCACATGGAGCTGGATTTGTCGTTCCATGGAATGAAGTAAAAGAGCATATGCATGTGGAAGGCTGGCAGTCAGAGCAGGAAAGACGGGAGCAACTGCCGGAACGTGCAACGCGCAGTGTCATGGATGAATGGATCGGTGTGGATGAAGTAGATGCGATTCTGGAAAAAACATTTTATGCAAACAGTGGCGCACGAACCAGAAGAAATGGTGTGGTCCGCAGACGCAGAGCAGAACAGCAGAAGGCATCTGTTACCAGAAATTTCAGCGCACCACAGCCGAAAAAACAGGAATATCTGCTGGTGGACGGGTATAATATTATTTTTGCCTGGGATGAGTTGAAAGAACTTGCCCGGGAAAATATGGATGCGGCCAGAGGGATACTTCTGGATAAACTATGCAACTATCAGGGCATGAAACAGATGGAAATCATTGCTGTCTTTGATGCCTATCGTGTGGTCGGACACCAGACAGAGTGCTCGGACTATCATAACATCCATGTTGTATTCACAAAAGAAGCGGAAACAGCCGATCAGTATATTGAGAAGTTTGCACATACCAATGCATCAAAATATCAGGTGACGGTAGCTACTTCAGATGGCCTGGAGCAGGTGATCATCCGCGGAGAAGGATGCCGCCTTCTCTCGGCAAAAGATCTGCATGCGGAAATGGAACTGGCAGAGAAAAGCTTCAGCGAAAATTATATGCAGCAGCCAACCGCAAAGAATCGCCTTCTTGGAGAACTTTTAGAAGCTCAGAAAAATCAACAGAATTAAACTATTGGTATGATAATTCCTTCCAATACTTGCAAAATTCTATGAATGTGATATAATTAGCACTCAATAAGACAGTTTGCTAACAAAGGAGGCGATCATATGTTAGTTTTGCCTATATATGATTTACTGCTCCTTCCGGGAGTCACATTTTATTTTAAAAAAGATATCCTGGAACGACTGCAGGTTGATAAAGTAGAAAAAGGAGAGGAAATTTTATTCCTGATCCAGAAAGAAGAAAAACAACGGGAAGATCTGACCACAGAGGATTTTCAATCCAAAGGCGTAGTGGGAACGGTTGAAAATATTGATGATGATGGTAATTTAAGCATCCGTGTCCATGACAGGGTAGAAATTTCCGATATTGAAGTAAAAGATGGAGTGTTTGCAGCAGATGCTGCCATCTGCTCCGAAATCGCAGATCTTCCGGAAGAAGATGCAAAAAAGATTTATAAAGAAACAAAAGACAGTCTGGTTCAGTTTGTCAATGGTTTTCAGTGGGGTGTCTGGGCCAGAGCCTTTATCCAGCACTGGAATACGATGACGGAGATCGTGTGTGCATTGTCCGGGTATCTGAGTATTACGCCCCAGGAAAAGTATGAGATGATCGACACGGACTCAGAGGCAGCGAGAACCGAGCTGATGCAGAAAGCAATTTATGAGTTCATCGAAATGTTTCATGTCAGTGATGAGGCAGAAAATGCACAGAAGGAGACGCATGAGCGTGTATACCGTGAGTCTGCTTTGAAGAAACAGATTGATTTTCTGCAGCAGCAGCTGGATGAGATGCATCCGGAGAACATTTCGGATGTGCGCAAATTTGAAAAAAAGATTCAGGAATCCGGGATGAATGAGGAAGCATTGCGGGAGGCAGGTAAAGTGCTGAACCGCATGAAGCAGGAAGGCAAGGACAGCCATGAGTATGGTTTGCTGTACGATTATCTGGACTTTATGACTTCCCTGAACTGGAAGAAGGCAAAACCGGACGAGATCGACTTAAATCATGCAGAACAGGTGCTGGATGAACAGCACTTCGGACTAAAAAAAGTGAAGGAACGTATCATAGAGCAGATTGCGGTCATGGCTTTGAATCAGAAACAATCCGGATCCATCCTGCTGTTTGTCGGAGCACCGGGTACAGGAAAGACCAGTATATGCCAGAGTATTGCAAAAGCACTGAATCGTGAATATGTGCGGATCAGTCTCGGCGGTGTACGGGAT
>CABRZK010000059.1 GCA_902475415.1 uncultured Eubacterium sp. | reverse complement strand
ATCAAACGTTACCAGAAGATCATCAGCAACAAAGATGCGATTCTTGCTGATGCCCAGGCAAAAGCAGAGGAGATTCTTGCACAGGCGCAGATTCAGACAAATGAGCTTGTCAGTGAACATCAGATTATGCAGCAGGCTTATGCCCAGGCAAATGAAGTAGTTTCCATCGCCACAAATCAGGCGCAGGAAATTCTGGATAAAGCGACAGAAGATGCCGACAATATCCGTACAGCTGCAATTGAATATACAGATAATCTGCTTGGTAATCTGGAAAATATCGTTGTACATGCCATTGACACAAACAAGGCAAAATATGATGGATTAATGTCTTCCCTGCAGAATTGCTATGACATTGTAAAAGCAAACCGCAATGAGCTTACTCCAGCTGAAGAGGAAGAAGAGCCTGTTTCCGAAGAAACCCCGGAAGCAGCACAGGAAACAGAACAGTTTGATGTTATCGGAAGTTCAGACAATAAACCAGAACAGCTGTAAGCAGTATAGTCACACACATATTTGCCAATCGAAATTTTACATAGACAGATAATCCTGTTTTTAATTCGGACAGCATCGATGCCGTCTGACACAGACCGCTCAGCCCTCCAAAGGATACAAAGGCGGCGGCCAGGATCCATTTCTGCACAACAGGCAAAGTGGACTCGTTCAGTATATAAATGCCATTTGTGATTTCCAGAAATCCTACGCAACAGGATAGTGTGGACTGTGAAATTGGCAGATGTGTTATTATATCTGCTGCAATTGAAAAAAACATAATATAACCGGCGAGTTTTATCATAGTAGTAAAACCGTTCATAATGCCGTCATCAATGATTGTTAGAGTTAGTTCAGATCGGGATGGCGGTATTTTTTCTGGGCTTTTTTCGTCCGGCCACTTTGGTGAAAAAGTAATCAGGATTCTTCCAATGAAGAGGAGACAGATAACAGATCATCAGAAAAAGCCAGTCCGGCAGCAAATTTCCCGGAAGTGTATGGCATACATAATTAAACAGAAATGCCGGTCCGAAATTGTTACTGATGCAACTGACAATTACGGCCTCTTTTTTCGATATTTTACCAATGTGATATAAATCTGCACACAGTTTGCTTCCTAATGGAAATCCAAACAAAAATCCTGCAATGATCGGGTAAAAAAGCGGAGCGCGTAATGGATAGATATGTTTTAATACAGAACTGATTCTGTCAAAAACATTATCATACAGTCCAGTTCGAATCATGATGTTGGATATAATCCCAAAAGGAAGCAATGTCGGTAGCACCGAATGGTACCATAAATACAGACCATTTGCAGCTGCTGAGGCAAACATTTTAGGACGGAAAATTCCATAAGCAATACATAAGATTAATGTAAAAGCAATCAGTTTCTTTTTCATACTATATCTTATTTTACATATCTTTAAGTAATTCCTGACTGTGAGAAAAAGAATGAGAAAGAAAAAAACATGGATTCTTTTTTACATTGTACTTTCCGTTTGTTTCCTGGACTGCATTCTGACCAGAAAGTTGTTCCATAATGAAACCATGTTCTTATCGATGAAACAAAATTCACAGATTGTCAGTGAACTAAAGTATTTTCCACTGATCTCGGAGCCGGGGAATGCAGAGACATGTCACTACGAAAATTCCTGGGGAAATTCCAGAACATATGGTGGAAATCGCAGACATGAAGGAACAGATCTGATGACCACGGAAAATCAACGGGGCATTTATCCGGTAATCAGTATGACCGATGGTACGTTAGAACAGCTTGGCTGGTTAAAACTTGGTGGCTGGCGTGTCGGTATTCGCAGTGCTTCCGGAGTCTATTATTACTATGCACATTTAGAATCTTATGCGCAGGATCTGACGGAAGGAATGTCGGTAAAAGCCGGACAGTTCCTTGGATTTGCCGGTGATTCCGGTTATGGAGAGGAAGGCACAACGGGACAGTTTGATGTGCATCTGCATGTGGGAATCTATATTCTGACAGAAACCGGGGATAAAGCGGTGAACCCATACCCCTACCTAAAAACACTGGAAAAAAACAAACTCTATGCGTCATATCTTCCATAACTGAGACTTGCGGATTTGTATTCAGACCACTATAATAGGAATGATATAGGTTGACATGAAGATTAGCTGTATGATTTGTTTTGTTATAGAAGCAAGCAAATCGTCACAGATTCCTGATAATTTGATTAGAAAGCAGATAACTATGATTCGAATTGATAAATTTCTCTCTCAAATGCAGGTGGCTACCCGATCTGAGAGTAAAAAGTTAATAAAAAGTAAACGTATTACGAAAAATGGCAATATTGTTACAGACGGTGGTGAAAAATGCGATCCGGATACCGACTGTATCTGCCTGGATGGAAACGTGATCTCGTATCAGAAATATCATTATCTGATGCTTCACAAGCCAGCCGGATGTGTTACCGCCACCCGGGATTGCCATGATCAGACGGTGATGGATTTTATCCCGGAAACGATGCGCCGCGGACTTTCTCCGGTAGGACGGCTGGATAAAGATACGGAAGGATTACTTCTGATCACAGATGACGGTCCGCTCAATCACCAGTTACTTGCACCCGGAAAACATGTTCCAAAAACTTATTATGCACGTATTAACGGCGTCGTCACATTGCAGGATGTTGAGGCTTTTCAGCAAGGATTGGATATTGGAGAAAAAAATTTGACAGCGCCTGCCCAGCTGGAAATTTTGCATACCGATGAAAGCTGCAACACATCAGAAATTTATGTAACCATCACAGAAGGCAAATTTCATCAGGTAAAACGGATGTTTCAGGCTGTTGGGAAAGAGGTCGTTTACCTGAAACGGCTGTCTATGGGAAGCCTTCATCTGGATGAAACGTTGAAACCAGGAAGCTGGCGTGAATTAACAGAAAAAGAAATCAAAGATTTAAAAGATGAAACAACATAAGGATGTAAGATAAATGAAACAATTTTTACCAATCAGCCGTGCCGATATGAAGGCACAGGGAATAGAACAACTGGATTTTGTATACGTTATTGGTGATGCATACGTGGATCATCCCTCTTTCGGGCATGCCATCATCAGCCGTATTCTGCAGGCAAATGGATTTACGGTAGGTATCATTTCACAGCCAGACTGGAAAAATCCGGAAAGTATCAGTATTTTAGGGGAACCGAAACTGGGATTTATCGTAACCGGCGGAAATATGGATTCCATGGTAAATCACTATTCCGTATCCAAAAAACGACGACAGAAAGATGCCTTTACACCGGGAGGTATTATGGGAAAACGTCCCGATTATGCAACGGTTGTCTACTGTAACCTGATTCGACGTACATACAAACATACACCTCTGATTATTGGTGGACTGGAGGCAAGTCTGCGCCGGTTGGGACACTATGACTACTGGTCTAATAAAGTAAAACGTTCCATTCTGCTGGATTCCGGAGCTGATCTGCTTCTTTACGGCATGGGAGAGCGGAGTATCGTTGCCGTGGCAGAGGGACTACGCAGTGGTATATCTATCAAAGATCTGACTTATATTGATGGTACCGTATATAAAACCAAGGAACCGGAAAGTGTATATGATGGAATCACGTTGCCTTCTTTTGAGGAAATCTGTGCAAATAAAGAATCTTATGCCAGAAGTTTTTATACGCAGTATTGCAATACAGATCCATTTACAGCCAAACGTCTGATCGAGCCATACCCAAACAAATGTTTTGTGGTACAGAATCCGCCGTCAAAACCGCTTTCTACCAGTGAAATGGATGCGGTATATGCTTTGCCGTATATGAGAACATATCATCCGTCTTACGAAGAAGCAGGCGGTGTTCCGGCAATTGAAGAGGTAAAATTCAGTCTGGTAAGCAACCGTGGCTGTTACGGCGGATGCAGTTTCTGCGCACTGACCTTCCATCAGGGCAGAATTATTCAGACAAGAAGCCACGAATCCATTATCAATGAAGCGAAACAGATGGTGTGGGAGCCGGATTTCAAAGGTTATATTCATGATGTCGGAGGCCCGACGGCCAATTTCCGTGGTCCGTCCTGTGACAAACAGCTGACCAGAGGTGTATGTAAGAACCGCCAGTGTCTGTTCCCGACGCCATGTCCAAATTTGAAAGTCGATCATTCTGACTATCTGGATCTGCTGCGGGAGTTGCGGGTACTTCCAAACGTAAAAAAAGTATTTATCCGTTCCGGTATTCGTTTCGATTACCTGATCTGTGATAAAGACAAGACATTTTTCCGGGAATTATGTGAACACCATGTCAGTGGCCAGCTGAAAGTAGCACCGGAACATATTTCTGATTCCGTATTATCTCTGATGGGTAAACCGCCGGTCGCTGTATATAATAAATTCCGGGAAGAATATAAGAAAATCAACGAACGTATCGGAAAGAAACAGTATCTGGTTCCTTATCTGATGTCATCTCATCCGGGTTCTACTTTAAAAGAAGCGGTAGAGCTGGCGGAATACCTGAGAGATCTTGGCTATATGCCGGAACAGGTGCAGGATTTTTATCCAACCCCATCAACGATTTCTACCTGCATGTATTATACCGGTCTGGATCCACGTACCATGAAAAAAGTATATGTAACCAATAATCCCCATGAAAAGGCGATGCAGCGTGCATTGATCCAGTACCGGAATCCGAAAAATTATGATCTCGTTTATGAGGCACTGCATCTGGCACACCGGACAGATCTGATAGGATATGGTCCAAAGTGCCTGATTCGTCCAAAACATAATGGACACCAGAATGCCGGATATCAGGCAAACGGACATGGCTCACCTGCGTCTCACAAAAACGGGAATAATAATAAATATACATCCTATACCGGCAAAAATAACGGGAAAGGAAATAATCGGGCATTTACCGGATCTGGGCAGGAACAGAGTACAGGCAGTACAAAACCGAAAAAGAGAAAAGCGATTCGTAACGTGCACAAGAAAAAACAAAAATAGACAAAGAGAGAATCACACAATATGAAAGAGTTTTCTATATCAACAAAAGAAGCCGGACAGCGCATGGATAAATATCTGTTTAAGGTATTAAATCAGGCATCCAAAGGTTTTGTCTATAAAATGCTGCGAAAAAAAAATATTGTTTTAAATGATAAAAAAGCAACCGGACAGGAGGTGCTCAAAGCATCCGATCAGATTAAAATCTATCTGTCTGATGAGACTTTTGACAAATTTGCCTCTGCTCTGGAGGAGACAACGCCTGCAAGACCGGATTGCAGAAAGAGTACCGGTAAAACAACAGAAAAAAATACCGTCGTAAAACATCCGAATATTCAGATCGTATATGAGGATGAGAATATTCTGATTCTGAACAAACCTGTGGGAATATTGTCACAGAAAGCGGAAAGGGATGATTACTCGGCCAATGAAATGGTGATAGATTATCTTCTGGAAAGTGGACAACTGTCACGGGCAGAACTTCGGACATTTCATCCTTCCATCTGTAACCGATTGGATCGAAATACCTCCGGGTTGCTGATTGCCGGAAAAACAATGCGTGGCCTTCAGGAGATGGCAGAAGCATTGAAATCACGCAGTATGCAAAAATACTACCGTTGTCTGGTCGCAGGTCAGATTACACAGGATGCGAAATTACAGGGATATCTGTATAAGGATCATCAGACAAATAAAGTATCGGTTCGAACAGAAGCTTTTTCTGATGCTTCTTATATTGAGACGGCTTATCATCCCATTAAAGTATATGAGAATATGACATTGCTGGAAGTCCATCTGATTACGGGACGTTCTCATCAGATTCGTGCACATCTTGCCAGCATCGGACATCCGATTCTTGGTGACAGTAAATATGGGGATAAAAAACTGAATCAGAGGGTGAAAGACACTTGCAGGATACGTTCTCAATTGCTGCATGCGTACCGGATGGAATTTCCGGACGGAAAAGTCATCGTTGCGCCGGAACCGGCAACTTTTGAACGTGTTCAGACAAAGCTGGCAAAAGAGAAGAGGTAATTATCATGCATTTATATATTATGAGACACGGAGAGACATTCTGGAATAAAGAAGGACTGATTCAGGGTTCTTCGGACATTGCACTGACTCCATATGGGGAAGAGCTGGCCCGGGATACCAGGGATGGATTTGCAAGAGAAGGATTACACTTTCAGAAAATTTATTCCAGTCCATATAAACGTGCAGTGAAAACTGCAGAAATCATTGCAGAAAAACAGAACGTTACGGTACAGGTTGATCCAAGAATACGTGAGATGTGCTTTGGCAAATATGAGGGGGATAAAATCAGTGATGTAAAAAACGGAGAAGACAATCTCAGATATTGTTTTTCCAAACCATCGTTGTATGTGGCGGATGAAACCGGAGATAATTTTGCCGATGTATATCAACGAATCAAAGATTTTCTGAGGAATGAAATTTTACCTTTAGAAAAAGATTCTTCTGTCGAAAATGTTTTGGTTATATGTCATGGTGCAGTCATCCGTGCTTTCCTGACTTACATCAGACATATGGATCTTGACGATTTCTGGAGCATTCATCAGCCAAACTGCAGCGTAAACCGCATTTTACTGAAAAACGGGCAGTTTACGGTAGAACAGGAAAATATTCTGTACTATGATGATCCGGAACTGACCCATCGGGGGATTCTCTGATGCCGACCTGGAACTCCCGCGGACTGCGTGGATCCACACTGGAGGAATTTATCAACCGTACTAATGAACGTTACCGGGAAAATCATCTGGCACTGATTCAGAAGGTGCCTACGCCAATTACACCGATCAAAATGGACAAAGAAAGCCGTCATATTACCCTGGCTTATTTTGAACAGAAGAGTACCGTTGACTATATCGGTGTTGTACAGGGCATACCGGTCTGTTTTGATGCAAAAGAATGTCAGGTCAATACCTTTCCGCTACAAAATATTCACCCGCATCAGGTGGAATTTATGCACGATTTTGAAGAACAGGGGGGCATTGCTTTCTTTCTGATTTTTTATACACATCTGGATCGTTTTTATTATCTGACCTTTCGGCAGTTAAATGAATTCTGGAAGCGGATGGAAGCGGGAGGACGCAAAAGTTTCCGTATGGATGAACTGGATGAAACATTCTTTTTTACCGGTCATCATGGGATTCTGGTTCCGTACCTGGATGCTCTACAGCTGGACCTGAATTTAAGGGATTGACATTTTATAGCTAATTTCATATAATATTTAAAGATTTTTACATATTAGCATGGTAGCACGTTAAAGTGTTCGGCTGGTATGTGACAGACAAGTAATAAAAAGGGGAATCGTGCAGTGAAGAATCAATTATTACATACGCCCGAGGGTGTCAGAGATATCTATAATGAAGAATGTGAACGTAAAATCATTTTGGAAGGTCGCCTGCTTTCCGTTATGAAATCTTACGGATATCATCCAATTCAGACACCGACTTTTGAATTTTTTGATATATTTGGAAAAGAGATTGGTACCACACCGTCAAAAGATCTGTATAAATTCTTTGACCGTGAAGGCAATACACTTGTGTTACGTCCGGATATTACGCCGTCTATTGCAAGATGTGCATCAAAATATTATATGGAACAGGCAATCCCAATCCGTCTGTGTTATACCGGCAATACGTTCCGGAATAATTCCAGTTATCAGGGCCGTCTGAAAGAGAATACACAGTCCGGTGCGGAGCTGATCGGTGACGGAAGCGTGGAGGCAGATGCTGAGATGCTGGCACTGTCTGCACAGCTGCTGCAGGCAGCCGGATTAAAAGAATTCCAGTTAAGTGTCGGACATGCGGATTTTCTGCGTGGACTGTTTGAGGCAGCTGATCTGGAAGAGGATGTGATGGATGAAATCCGTAATCTTCTGTTGAACCGCAATCTGTATGGGGTACAGGAAGTGGTAGAAAAGCATGTTACCGATGAAAATCTGAAACAGTTATTCGGCCTTTTAACAGACGTTATGCTGAGTAAGGAAAAAATCACAGCTGCAAAAACATGGGCCGATGATTTCCCACGTGTGCTGAATGCCCTGACCCGTCTGGAACAGCTGGATGAATTGCTGGAATTATATAAGATTCACAAATATGTTTCCTATGAGCTGGCTATGATTTCCGGATTTAATTATTATACTGGTATCATTTTTGCCGGTTATACTTTTGGAAGTGGCGAGGCAATCGTAAATGGCGGCCGCTATGACAATCTGTTGAAATCCTTTGGAAAATCTGCACCATCCATCGGTTTTGCGGTTGTCATCAATCAGCTGATGGCAGCTCTGCAGCGTCAGAATGTACGCATTCCGTTTGAAAATACAACCCGCTGGTTTGTTTACAGTGAACAGTATCGTCAGGATGCCATCAAAGATGCACAGGTACTCAGAAGCCGTGGCGAACAGGTGGAACTGATGCCGCTGACAGAACAGAACACCAGAGATGTCTATGAAAAATATGCAGAAGAAAATCATATTCAGGACATTATTTTCTATATGTAGGAGGACCAGATGATGAGATATTTAACATTTGCTTTAGGAAAGGGTCGTCTTGCAAATAAGACACTTGAAATGTTCGAAAAAATCGGTATTACCTGTGAAGAAATGAAAGACAAAGATACCCGCAAACTTATTTTTGTCAACGAGGAATTAAAACTTCGTTTTTTCCTCTCAAAGGGACCCGATGTACCAACTTATGTAGAATATGGTGCTGCTGATATTGGTATCGTTGGACGTGACACGATCCTGCAGGAAGCCCGTAATATCTATGAAGTTCTTGATCTCGGATTCGGAAAATGCAGAATGTGTGTCTGCGGTCCGGAATCAGCAAAAGATCTGCTGATGCATCATGAACAGATTCGTGTGGCAACAAAATATCCGAAAATTGCCAAAGACTATTTTTATAACAAAAAACATCAGACCGTAGAAATTATCAAACTGAATGGATCCATTGAATTGGCTCCGATCGTCGGACTGGCTGATGTCATCGTTGATATTGTCGAAACCGGTTCTACGTTACGGGAAAATGGACTGACCGTCCTGGAAGAAGTGTGTCCGTTATCTGCACGTATGGTAGTAAACCCGGTAAGTATGAAAATGGAGCAGGAGCGAATCAGTAAGCTGATCACAGATCTGCGAAAAGTGATGAATGAAGGAGAGAACTAAGAGATGCGTACATTAAAATTAACAAAAGAAACAATTAGCAATCTGTTGACAGATCTGTTAAAAAGAAGCCCGAATAATTATACACAGTATGAGAGCAGTGTAAATGAAATCATTGCAAATGTCCGTGAAAATGGTGACAAAGCCGTGTTTGATTATACCCGAAAATTTGACGGTGCAGAAATCACCTCTGAAAATATTGAAGTGACAGAAGCTGAAATTGCCGAAGCTTACGAACTGGTAGATCCAAAGCTGCTGGAAGTCATCCGAAAAGCAAAAGAAAATATCCGCGTGTACCATGAGAAACAGAAACAATACAGCTGGTTTGACAGTTCCATTCCGGGAACAATGCTTGGTCAGAAAGTAACACCGATTGCCAAAGCTGGTGTATATGTACCGGGAGGAAAAGCCGTATATCCATCTTCTGTATTAATGAATATCATGCCTGCAAAAGTAGCCGGTGTGGAAGAGATCATCATGACTACTCCGTGTAACAAAGAAGGTAAAGTAAATCCTTCTACTCTGGTAGCAGCCAAAGAAGCCGGTGCCGACCGTGTATTTAAAGTAGGTGGTGCACAGGCAATTGCCGCACTTGCTTTCGGTACAGAAAGTATTCCAAAAGTAGACAAGATCGTAGGTCCTGGTAACATTTATGTGGCTCTGGCTAAAAAAGCTGTCTTCGGACACGTCAGCATTGACTCCATCGCCGGTCCGAGTGAGATTCTGGTGTTGGCTGATGAAACAGCCAACCCACGCTTTGTAGCAGCTGACCTGTTATCCCAGGCAGAACACGATGAACTGGCATCTGCAATTCTGATCACAACCAGCGAAAAACTGGCAGCAGAAGTCTCCAAAGAGGTAGAAGGATTCTGCGAAGTTCTTTCCAGAAAAGCAATTATTGAAAAATCTCTGGAAAACTATGGTTACATTCTGATTGCTCCGGATATGGACACTGCCATCGAGACAGCAAATGAGATTGCTTCTGAACATATGGAAATCGTTACTGCAAATCCGTTTGAAGTAATGACAAAAATCAAAAATGCCGGTGCTATCTTCCTTGGAGAATACAGCAGTGAACCGCTGGGAGATTATTTTGCCGGACCGAACCATGTTCTTCCGACAAACGGAACAGCCAAGTTCTTTTCTCCATTAAGCGTGGATGATTTTATCAAAAAATCCAGCATCATTTCCTATTCCAGAGATGCACTGCACGCTGTTTACAAAGATATCGCACAGTTTGCTGACTGCGAACAGCTGACTGCGCATGCAAACTCTATCCGTGTCAGATTTGAGGATGAGAATAACTAAGTCCGGAGGAAAAATAAGATGGCAGAAAATAGATACGCACAGGTACACAGAAAAACAAACGAGACAGATATTGCTCTCTCTCTGAACCTGGATGGCAACGGTAAGCAGAAGATTGCCACGGGAATCGGTTTTTTTGATCATATGTTATCCGGATTTACGAGACATGGTTTTTTTGATCTTGACTTGCAGGTGGCAGGAGATCTGGAAGTAGACTGTCACCACACAATAGAAGATACGGGAATTGTTCTGGGAAATGCAATCCGTGAAGCACTTGGGGATAAAAAAGGAATCAAACGGTTTGGCAGTATGATCCTTCCCATGGATGAAACGCTGGTTTTATGTGCCATTGATCTGTCCGGACGTCCATATTTTGCATTTGATGCAGAATTTACCACAGATCGTGTCGGAGATATGGACACAGAAATGGTGAGGGAGTTTTTCTATGCTATTTCCTATTCTGCAGGTATGAATCTGCACATGAAAGTGCTGTCCGGAACAAATAATCACCATATCATTGAAGCACTTTTCAAAGCCTTTGGCAAGGCACTGGATGAAGCCTCATCCTACGATCCGCGCGTAACGGATATTTTATCCACGAAAGGCAGTTTATAATTATGAATAAAAAAAATTTAATAGCAACAATTTATCTGAAAAA
>CABRZK010000058.1 GCA_902475415.1 uncultured Eubacterium sp. | reverse complement strand
CGCAGACGATTTCCGTATCCATCGACTGAAATATCTCTTCCGGAACATATTTGCAAAAATAAGCTAACATGATGCATCCTCCTTTCGCTGTTTCAACACTTCCAGAAACGCTTCAAACCGGGTACGAATCTGGCCATCATGGCTGTTTCTGCGATCCATGCCGTCTCCATCCAGAATCAGTAATGGAATGTCTTTTTGGTCCAGCTCCTCTTTCAGAAGCATCACACCTCCCGAGGACTGTTTGCATCCCCAGTGGCAGAAATTAATCACCCCATCAGAATGTAAATCCTCTGCGAGTTCTGATACCAGTTTTGCTTTCCGTTCATACGGTCCATTATAAACATTCTGTACCATTTTATCTGCCAGTGCTTCCAGCGGGTGTTCTTCATCCAGCGGTTTGCGGTAATCCAGATTCATTTCAATCGTCTGAATCTGATAATCTTCTGTCAGGTTAAAATATTCTTTTAACGTTTCCTGATAATAAGGCAGCAAATGCACCCACAAAATATTAGTTCCGTGAAATTCCGGTGCTGCTGCAACTTCTGCTTCCATCTGTTTGAAAAAATGAAGAATTTCCGGCGTTCCGATATTGATATGTGTGGCAAACAGCATAAACATCTGCATTGTCAGTGTCGATGGATAATGATGTGTCCTTATATATTTCAACACACGTTCATAACATGCCTTCGATTCATTTTCTCTTCTGATAACCTCCACCAGTTTTTCCTGCTCAAATTTACGGTGGAACGTATCTTCCAGCACTGCAATCAGTTCTTTTAACTGCATGGTGACATATGCTGACGCATCCGGCGTATCACAGGCAGGAACATCGATCAGAAAATCCGGAACATGATGTTTCTCTGCAAGATACCGGAATGTATTGATGTTTCCATCACAGATTGTCGAAGTCGTTACCGCAAAAGCTGCCGGTGGAACAATTCCACTGTCCATGGCTCCGATAAAATTTTTATGATAAGAGCATAATGTGGATGCCAGACCTTCATTTTCCGCATAATCCATAAAATAGTCTTCGATTGTAAAACCGGACAAAAACGAAGAGAGTGATTCAATCGACAGACTGTGCAATCCAAAACATTGTAACAGTTCTACCGGGGCAAATATATTTGCCCAGACAGATGTCTCCGGATGTCTCAGTGCGTTCAGCACTTCCCCCACCGCATAGGTATTCAGATATTGATAGGCTCCGGGCATTCTTTTATCTGCCAGATGTTTCGTCCGAAACTGTTCCAGCGTCAGACCCGCTTTAATCATTCGAAAAGCCGCCACCGGATGTTCCAGTGCATATTTTTTTATTATATTTCCATAAGTACGAATAACTTCCATAAAATTTCACTTTCTATTCTGTTGTATATTCATCATCATTTTTCGATAGCATTTTACAGGAAATCCCGGGAAATAGCAATGTTTCCGCTTTGACAGACATTTTTCCGACTGCATCTGGTCACATCAGCGCGGAGCATTTATTGCTTAAAAGGAATTTTCTGAAATTTTCTGCCAAACAAAGAAAGACCGAAAACAGCAATCTGCCATTTTCGGTCTATACTCTGTTCAGATTTGATGCACAGATCGGTCAAAACGTCTGTTTTTCATTTCTGATACAACAATTTTCACATACGTCCCCTGATCTGTCACCTTTTTTATCAATTTTCTTACAGTCCTTTGAATACGAAACTGAATGTCATTTTTTCTTCTGTATTTAACAGATATTCTTCATGTGTACGTGCCCCCCAACTGTCATCTCCTGCGATACCCATCTGGCCTTTGGCAGCACGTACTACGGTGTAATGTACTTCCGAAAGTTCGTATGGATGCATTGCATTTTCCATCTCATGCGGTGTGTATGGAAGTGCTGAGAACATCATTGGTCCGTTGGCCGGATCCATCTCGAAAAGCATTCCGCGACCTTTGCGGTCGGTTACTTTTGCCCAGCGTACTTCTTCTTTTGCACCACATTCCTGCGGAACCATGTAATGTGCCATATTATCTGCTACCAGATTCTGGTAAATGCCAAGTTTTGCACCATGCTTACGATCCGCATAAGTCTCAGCCTCACCAAGTCCGTACCATTCTACATGATCGTAATCGGCATTGAACTTGAACATTACACCGAATTCCGGCATATTCCCCAGTTCTTTGACCGGATCGTAGGTAAGGGTTGTTTTCACACGACCATCTCCAAATACTTCATAGGAAAGTGTGCACTCTGCCATCGGTGTGGTCGGCATTACATAAGTATAAGATACCACTGCGGAATGCTCTTTCACTTCCAGCTGCGGCAGGTTTCCACCTACATAAATACCCTGACGGTAGTCTTTGTGGTTCAGATACATAGTTGCGATCTTCCACTGTGCATAACGCATCTGCATCAGGTTTCCACAGTCGTTGTCAACCGGTGCACGCCAGAAGTTTGGTTTCGGAATGGACTCGATCATCTCACGACCTGCATATTTATAAGATACCAGTCCTCCGTTTAATACAGAGAATAATACTTCAAAATGTGCGCCGCGGATACCGATGTTGTGTGTGCTGCGGATGATCTCGATTTCATCTGTGCATGCAACCGGTGCTTTTTCTACCTGGTATACATACTGGCCAAATGCTACTTCATGACCTGCTTTTGCCCATACAGTATCTGCTTTCAGATGGAAGGATACGGTTACGGTATATTCGCCCGGTCTCTCCTGTTTTGCGATTGGAAGGTCATAGGTCTCTTCACTTAACGGTGCAACGGATGTTGCCAGTGGTTTTGTGCAAATGACTTTACCATCTTTTGCCAGTGTTACTTTTGCATCATAAATATCGGTATTTACAAACAGGTTTTTGTTGATCACGGTAACTTTATCTTCGCTTACTTTTGCCGTAATGTTCTGATAATTGAATTTTACTTCCTGCATCTTCGGGGAAGCTTCACGGTCTCCGCCGTAAGCGATACCGTTTCCGCTGAAGTTATAATCTGTCGGACGCTCACCAAAGTCTCCGCCGTAAGCCTGGAACTCTTTTCCGTAACGGTCTTTTTTGTAAATGGACTGATCGATGTAATCCCAGATAAATCCACCCTGGTATTTCGGCTCTGTATCGGTCAGGTCAGTATATTTGTGCATTGCACCGCAGGAATTTCCCATGGCATGTGTGTACTCGCAGCAGATAAACGGTTTGCTGTCATCGTTTGCCAGAAATTCTTTGATGGACTCTACCGACGGATACATCTGGCTTTCCATGTCGCTGGTGTCGTTGTAGCTGCGGTCATGGAACAATCCTTCATAATGAACCAGTCTGGTCGGATCTTCTCTGCGGAATAACTGTGACATTTCATAAATATCTTTGCCGCCGAAAGATTCATTTCCACAGGACCAGATCAGAATAGCCGGATGGTTTTTATCACGCTGATACATGGAATTTGCACGATCCAGCATCATTTCCAGCCACTCCGGTTTGTTGTGTGGAACTGTGTATGTAAAGTCTTTTGTCATCTCTGCCACATCCCAGGAACCGTGAGATTCCAGATTGGTCTCATCGATCATATACAGACCGAACTCATCACACAGTTCATAGATTTTGGACATATCCGGATAATGACAGGTACGGATGGCATTGATGTTATTTAATTTCATGGTAGTCAGATCTTTGCGCAGTTCTTCTTCGGATACATGGCGTCCGCTGACAGAACTGAACTCATGACGGTTCACGCCCTTGAATACGATACGTTTTCCGTTCAGTGTCATAATACCGTCTTTCATCTCAAAGCGGCGGAATCCGACTTTCTGCGGAATAATTTCCTGTACAGTTCCATTTGCATCCGATACAGTCAGTTCCAGATCATATAACTGCGGATCTTCTGCGCTCCAGAGCACCGGTGCGTCAATTTTCCATGAAAATGTATCTTCCCCGGAAATCTCTTTTTCGTCCTCCAGAATGGTTTCACCATCTTTGGAAAGAACCACTTTCAGTTTTCCACTGCCCCATGTCTTTGTCACCAGTTCCAGATCTGCGGTCTGCAGAGATTCTTCCGGAATTGCACGGATACGCAGGTCATTTACATGTACTTCCGGAACGGTATAGAGATATACATCTCTGTAAATACCGGAGAAACGATAGAAATCCTGATCCTCACACCAGCTGCTTGCGGTCCATTTGTATACCTGCGCTGCCAGTTTGTTTTCGCCTTCTTTTACATACTCGGTCAGTTCAAATTCAGACGGTGTAAAAGAATCCTCGCTGTATCCTACAAATTTTCCATTCAGCCACAGAGCCAGTCCGCTTTCTGCTCCCTGGAAAGAGATAAATAAACGTTTTCCCTTCATCTGCTCCGGAACGGTAAAATATTTTACATAACTTGCTGTCGGGTTAAAGTGTGTCGGAATCTCGCCCGGATGAATATCCTCATGTCCTTCCCACGGATACTGCACATTTGCATACTGTGGTGCATCATATCCCTCCATCTGAATATGTGCCGGTACATAGATGTCTTCCCAGTCTTTGCAGTTGTAATCTTCTGCTTCAAATCCCGGAATCGCACTCTCATAATTTCTCGCATACTGGAATTTCCAGAGTCCGTTTAATGACTCACGATAAGAAGTCTCTTTATCCCATACTTCCTCTTCCGATGCATAATACACATGATCAGAATGTGCATCCAGACGGCCATCGCGGAAATACTCCGGATCTTTTACTTTTGCGTAATCAAACTGTTTCATAGGTTTCCTTCTCCTCCTCATTTTATATAACGCGCCCACACATGGAATCTGTTCCAAAAAACTCCAGAACACAAACCACACCGCTGTCTCTCAACTATATGATATGATTCAGTATAGCAGATTTTTCCCTTCAGGTGTATAATATGTGCAACTAAAAAATATAATATTTGGAAACTCATTGACAGCTTATGGCAACTCTTTGTATCTGTATCTGCAAATACAATGTTGCTCAACCTGTCTGTTACAGAAATATAAACGCACCGGAACCGCATTTCGGAGGTTCTGATGTGGAAAGGATTACTCAAATGCCAATTTATTTTCGAAACACACCGGTAAATGCACCATTTATGTTTGATTCCATTGGAAATCAGTGGCCGGAAGAAGCAACCCTACGCCCGGAAGGATATCCGCACTATCACTATCTGCAGACCGAACTGGGCTGCGGTCAGATAGAAATTCAGGGAAAAACTTACGAATTGCAGGAAAATGAAGGTTTTCTGATCGCACCTTCCATTCCTCATTCCTATCGAAAAATTTCCGATACATGGCAAACAGACTTCGCCACCTTTACAGGCACACTGGAGGCAAGCCTCCCTTCCATGCTGCAAAACAGACCTGTCATATGGATAGAAAAAGACCAGGGTCTGCAAATTGCATCCCTGATCTCAAAATGTGTGAATGAAATTTCGCTTCACGGACAACAGGACATAAAATATCTGTCTGCCAGCTGTTACAGCCTGCTTTTAAATTTCACAGACCAGGTCAATGGCCATGCCCCTATGCAGGATCCGCTGTATCAACGTTACATTGTACCTGTTGTGCAGGAAATAGAAACTCATTTTTCCACAGATCTGACTGCGCAGTCACTGAGTGAAAAAGTCTTCGTCTCACCACAGTATCTGTCCCGCTTGTTCCGACGTTTTTTCTCCTGCTCCGTCTACGAGTACCTGACTATGTACCGCATTAACAAAGCCAAAGAGCTTTTGCTGGTACACGCTTATCTCAAAGTGCAGGATATCGCCAGCATGACCGGTTTTTCCGATACCAGTCACTTCATCTCCATGTTTAAGAAAGCAACCGGAATGACTCCGCTTGAATTTCGACGGATGCACTAGAGTGTGCAAAAAAACCGTTATATATTCCCTTTACAAAATGTCCGTACCAGTACAGCGATTTCTCAATAAGTATCATTTAGAACCTTGAATCATATTCCGTTTTTTGCTACTATAACTCACAGCATCCTTTCCTTTGCCATATTACTGACTTTAGAAGTTTCCATGTCAACCCGCAGATGCAGGAAACACAGGTATTTTTTTCATCTGCCAGATTTTTATTTTTCAATGAGAAAATTCTGTAAGTACACAACAACATTTAGGAGGCGATCTAGCGTGGATGAAACATATTCATCAGATCAAAGACATATTTTTCGCGGAGAACTGGCTCTGCTTTTAGTTATTATTATGAACAGCTTCGGTGTCGTACTGATGCTTTACTCCGGTTCCGGCATTTCCGCTATTTCCAGCGTACCTTATGCTTTTTCGGAAGTATTTCCGTTCCTTTCCCTTGGCACCTGGACGTACATCTTTCAGGCAATTCTAATTGCATCCCTGATGCTATTACGTAAACATTTTGTGCTGGAATATCTCCTCAGCTTTGCCGTAGGATTTGCGTTCAGCATGATGTTAGATTTTTACAAGGGCTGGATTGGGATTCTTCCCTTCAACATTCCAATGAGAATTCTTTACTTTGTAATCAGCTACCTGCTTTTATGCCTTGGAATCGCACTTTCCAACCGCTGCGGACTGCCGATCATCCCGACGGATCTCTTTCCACGAGAACTGTCTGCCATCAAAAATTTCAAATACTCAAAAGTAAAAATATCCTTTGATGTCATCTGTCTGGCAACCACCGCACTGATTACAGGCATTGGTCTCGGACGCATCAAAGGACTTGGAATTGGCACCGTTCTGGCCGCATTTACCATGGGAAAAGTAATCGGACTTGTCGGGGAAAAACTCGACAAACATTTCCGCTTCGTAACCTTCCGCACGGCACGCTCCTAAATTCTTATTTGTGTTCATGGCTACACTTAACGTATGAAAGGCAAAATCGGAGCCAAAGTGTAGATGGGAAAAAGAAGAAAGAAAAAGTCCAATGCAAGGCGGTAGGTCGATTTCCGTCATCGGAGCGAGCATAGCTTCGCCTCCGGGAGTGTGTCTGAGTATCCTGCCGGTTTTGCAGGATGCGAGTTCGCGGGAGGAGGCGAAAATAAGCGGCGCAGCGCAGATAGGAAATCGTCCGTGCCTGCATGGACTTTTTCTTTCTTCTTTTTCCCTTACACCGAGAAATAAGAATTTTTACGGTGCCGATATTTCACGGGGAGCCGAAGGCAGGCGGTCTAAAACAGAACCAAAAAACCGTTCAAATACAAGACCATAAAGGGCTCCGAAAAAGTTGTTGAAAATTCGGAAAAAGATGGCTCCCGGAAGTCCGAGGATGCCAACTGCAATCGACAGGGCTCCAAATGTATTGAAAATTGCCTGACATCCGTACGTTGCAGAAAGGCCCACACCGATACCTCCGATTACACCAACGTAATTATAAATGGATGGCGGCAGAAAATAATAAAGCGCCAGAAATACAAAGCATCCTACAATATTGCCCGGGACTCTGGCTTTTGCACGCTGCTTTGCATCTTCATGAAACGGTACCAGAATCGACATCGCTGCAATTCCAATCCACATCCGCCGTGGGACATGCAGCAAACCGGCAATCAGCATTGCTGTTGTCACACCAAACACCATTGTAATCTGCCATCTGGTTCTCATGGAATGCACATCAAATTCATGAAAGATATCCTTCAGACTGCGTTTGTATACTTTTTTATGATGATTGCGATAATATACGATCATTGTTGCTGCTGCACAGATTCCCATCGCGATCAGTCGCTGTGTATACAGATCACCGGTTACATCTTTGCCATACAAAAGCAGATAGCTGAGCAGAAGCGTTGAATGATTAAACATCACAACATTATGGCATCCCAAAACCATCAAAATTAAAATACAGATGGTATTTACAAGAAACTCCTGCCCCAGGCCGCCTGCATTTGCCAGACGTGGTCCAAAGGTCAGAATTGCAAACATAATTGCCATAGCGCCCATTGCATGCGGTGTGCGAATGCCAAAATCTGCGAAACGAAATGCCATGACGCACAGCAACGCCACAACACCCACAATACTGTTATCATTACCAAATATTTTGCTGAACCCAATTACTACAGCCATGCAAAAAACCATTGTAATAAAAATTTTTAAAAGATAAATGGCGGTATGACGCATTTTTTCTTTTTTATCTGTACAGCTTCGAATCAGTGCTTTCGAGCCAGCCTGATTGAGCTGCAATTCCTGATAGAATGTCATAATTTCTTCCCTTCATACTTGTTTATAAGATAGTGCATATTCTCTGTCGCAAAGCGATTTTATCTTACCGTAACTTCTCTGTAAAATAAAAATCCCCAATGTATTTTTCATACATCGGGGAGGAATTATAGCACAAGAAACAAAGGGTGTCAATTTATTACCGCCTGATTTTATTTTTCTTTTAGAAATCATGTTACAGTTCATTGATACCATAAATCATGTAACCAATGAACTGCTGCCATTTACTTTTACTTTTTTTCTTTGAACACAAATATTTTACTGATAATATAATTCAAAATCACGATTACCACCTGTGCGATCAGTTTCACAAGAATGCTGTTCCAGTGCATAAGGCTGATAAACACAAACAAAATTAATTCTTCTACACCAAGCGTTGCAAGGCGGCCTCCGAAGAATTTTCCAATTTCCATACACAAATCTCTGAAACAGGTCGTTTTGGACTGAAATACCCAGATTTTATTTGTCACATAAGCAAATGTAACAGCAAAGATCCATGAGATTACATTGGCAATCAGCTCATTCATGTGCATGCCGACGTTAAACCAGGCAAATGTTCCAATGCTGACAATTGTTGTCAGTCCGCCAAAGAGTAAATATAACAATACTTCTTTATTTTTCTTATAAAATTTTTCAAAAATACGAAGCCCCGGCAGATGCATCAGGCGATCAAAAATATCTTCTTTTTTCTGTTCCACGTTAATTCTCCTCTTTTGTATTTTTCTTTTCCAATACGTTTTTGGCAATGTATACCGGTCTGTGTTTTCCCTGAATATAGGTCTTTGCCAGATATTCTCCCAGAATACCCATGACCAGCAACTGCACACCGCCCAGGAATAATACCACCACAATCGTGGTCGCATAACCAGGTACATCAATACCAGTGATCAATGTCTGGGCAATGATCACGATTCCATAAATGATTGCAATGGCAGAAACGATTGCCCCAAAAAATGTAGCAAGCTGCAATGGCAGCGTTGAGAAAGAAATGATTCCTTCCATGGCATATTTCAGTAATTTTGTAAAACTCCATTTGGTAGTCCCTGCGAAGCGTTCTGCCGCCTCATACGGAATATACTCAGTCTCAAATCCCACCCAGGAAAATAATCCTTTGGAAAAGCGGAAATATTCCGGCATATCCAGCAATGCTTTCTGCACACTTGCCCGGAATGTTCTGAAGTCACTGGCATTTTCCCGCAGATCTACTTCACTGAGACGGTTGATAAATTTGTAAAACCGATCTTTGCACCAGCTCATAAGCTTTCCTTCATGACGCTGTACCTGATAAGCCGCTACCACATCGATATCCGGTTTTTCTTCCAGAATATTTACCATATTTCTGACAATCTCCGGATCCTGCTGTAAATCGGCATCAATGATAGAAATGTAGCTTCCACTGGCATAATGCAGACCTGCATAAATGGCAGATTCTTTTCCAAAGTTTCTGGAAAAATTCACAACCAGAATGTTGTCATGTTCTTCATGTAATTTTTGTAATTTCTTATATGTTCCATCTTTACTGCCATCATTTACAAACACTACTTCGTATTGATCCGTCGGAAACACTTCCTGACATCTGGCATAAAAAGCTTCCACATTCTGTTCTTCATTGTAACATGGAACAATCAATGATAATTTTGTCACATCTTTCTCCTGTCTTAGAGCGTATTTTTCTCTGCTCCTGCAATGCTTTTTACATAAAATCAGGCGTCAATACAGCTTGGATCTGTCTTGCCGCCTGATATATTTCTGTTCTGTTTTTATTTTGCAAGTTCTGCCTGCACACAGTTTAATGCAGCTTCAATGGTATCATCCATATCATAATATTTATACATGCCCAGACGACCACCAAAGATTACATTTCCCTCTTTTGCTGCCAGATCCGCATACTTCTCATAGAGTTTCAGGTTCTTTTCATCATTCATCGGATAATAAGGCTCATCCCCTTTGCTCCATGTCTTCGGATACTCTCTGGTGATGACGGTATCCGGCTGTGTGCCATAGGTAAAATGCTTATGCTCAATAATTCTGGTAAACGGTACTTCATACTCTGTATAGTTTACAACTGCATTTCCCTGGTAGTTCTCCTCACCTTTGATCACTTCTGTCTCAAATTTCAGTGAGCGGTATTCCAGTTCTCCATAGCAGTAATTGTAATATTCATCGATCATACCAGTGTAAACAATCTTGTCTGCAAGCTCCATATAAGCTTCTCTGTTTTTCAGGAAGTCCTCTTCCAGCTTTACTTCCACACCATCCAGCATACGATCGATCATCTTTGTGTATCCCTCTACCGGGATTCCCTGATAATCATCATTGAAATAATTGTTATCGTAAGTAAAACGAACCGGAAGACGTTTGATGATAAATGCCGGCAACTCTGTCGCACGTTTTCCCCACTGTTTTTCGGTATAACCCTTTACCAGTTTTGTGTATACATCCGGTCCGATCAGGCTGATGGCCTGTTCTTCCAGATTCTGCGGATTCTCTACATGATAAGCAGCTTTCTGCTCTTCAATTTTTTTCTGTGCCTCTTTCGGAGTGACAACACCCCAGAGTTTATTGAAAGTGTTCATGTTGAACGGGAGGTTATAAATCTCACCTTTGTAGTTTGCTACCGGTGAATTGGTATAACGGTTAAATTTTGCAAAGCTGTTTACATAATTCCACACAGTCTCATTGGATGTATGAAAAATATGTGCACCATACTGATGAACATCAATATCAAGTACTTTTTCCGTATAAATATTTCCTGCAATGTGATTTCTTTTATCGATAACCAGACAGTTTTTTCCAGCTTTTTTTGCTTCCTGTGCAAATACAGCTCCAAATAATCCTGCTCCAACAATCAGATAATCATATTTTTTCATCAGATACCTC
This sequence comes from uncultured Eubacterium sp., assembly GCA_902475415.1. Taxonomy (GTDB): domain Bacteria; phylum Bacillota; class Clostridia; order Lachnospirales; family Lachnospiraceae; genus Eubacterium_I. The sequence continues at coordinate 115 of CABRZK010000058.1, read as the reverse complement.
CTGTACATCATGTACGATACATAACCTTTTTATTCTGCGCCTTCTTTGGCAAATACAACTTTAAATGTCTTTAAAATGATTTTCAAATCCAGCTTTAAGCTCCAGTTCTCAATGT
>CABRZK010000057.1 GCA_902475415.1 uncultured Eubacterium sp. | reverse complement strand
CATCGCACGCGGACCAAGGTCACTTCCGCCGATACCGATCTGGACAACCGTTGTAAATTTCTCACCTGCAGCATTTGTGATCTCGCCTGCATGTACTTTGTTTGCAAAATCAGCGATTCTCTCCTGCTGTGATACATAGAAATCACGTTTGTTTACACCGTCAGCAACTACATCATTGCCAAGCTGACCACGGGTAAGCTGGTGAAGTACCAGACGTTTCTCACCGGTATTGATTACTGCTCCGTTGTAAAGGGACTCATATTTCTCGATCAGCTGTGCTTCCTCGGCAAGTTTTGCCAGGGCAGCCAGTACTTTATCATCAACTGCTTTTGCTGCATAATTATAAGTAAGACCGTCCATCATCGGAATGCTGTAAGTTTTGACACGCTCCGCTCCGTTTTCTCCGGACATCACTTCTGCCACATTGACAGGATCTACTTTTTTCAGCTCCTCGTAAGAAGCAAGGGTATCTAAATTTTTCCAGTTAAGCATTATAGATTCCTCCTCATATCATTTCTTGTGTTTGTTATAATTCTAACAATCTATGGAAATTATACTATTATCCTTCCCGAAATTCAACCGGACAAATCTATTTTTCTATGCAAAATCGCCTGAAATTGCTTTTTATTTGTGTAAATGATTCTGAATCTATTATTTCTCTTCCCTGTGCCTGAATGGTATCCGTCATTTTCTGATAAAGTTCCTGTACATCCACGGTCGGATCCATGATCTCTGACCGGTCCATATAGTTCACTTCGTATGGATAACGGGCTTTCAGTTCATCATCCACTCCGGCAAACATACTTACTGTCATGGAAATCATAACCAGAACCATCGTAGACAGCACACAGATGCTGGCCAGACCTGCCGCATTCTGTTTCATGCGGTACAGTATACCGGATAAAACTCCTCCGGCAATGGCGATCACTGCCACAGAAAATGTTTCCTGTCCCAGTACTTTTGCGATATGTCGTTTTTCCGGAACCGGATTCATCCATGATGGCCACATATTCCCCTTTTTCCACAGAAAAATTGATATTTTTCAAAGCCTGTACCTGATTCCCGCCAAACCTTGTCGTATAGATTTTCTTTACATTATTCACTTCCAAAATTGCCATGATTGTCACTCCTCTTCCTTCTGCTCTGCAATATTTATCTTCCAGCAACATCTTTTCAGTCAAAATTCGATACCGCAGATTCTGTTTTTCTTTTTATAAGCGCGCATACATTTCTTTTTTCTTTGATGACACTATCATAACAAAAGGCAGAAACGTAAGCCATCGATTTGGCTTACATTTCTGCCTCTAATCTTACAAATCTGTAAGGTTGGAAGGATTTTCGTATTTCAAATGCTATTTTTGCAATCATTCCGGTATCCTGTCCTTCGGATAATAGTTTTCCATCAGGTCTGTGACAGCTTTATTTTCCTTAGACCAAACCGCTACTACATCAATGCCAAGTTCATCCGGCAGTTGAATTTTTCGCAGTTCTTTACTTCCATACACTACGTCTTCCGATAAAAAACAATAGCCACGCCCCAGTTTTACATAACTGAGCTGTGTACTTAAGTTTTCCACTATTTCAATGGTTCCCGCGTCCAGCTGTAGCTGCTCCATCACATCCAGCGCATAATTAAACAGCCCCTGGCTGTGGCTTTTTCTCACCAGTACGCAGGTTTCATCCTGAAAATCCTGCCAGACCAGACGTTCCTTTTCCCCCTTTCTGGAACGCACGGAGTAGATCAGAGCTCCTTTTCGCTTTGCCAGTGTCTTCTGTGAAAATCCATCTGTATGTTCCCATGCCTGGCTCAATGTTAACCACAGATCGATCTTTCCTTTTTTGATAAACTCATTTCCTTCTGCAAAGGAGCATTTCTGCAACACCAGTTTCTGTTCCGGAACCACCTCTTTCATATATTCATAAAAATCAGGTAGAAAATCCTCTGAATAAACTCCGTCAAAACATCCTATCGTTAAGAGCGGTTTGTGAGCCCGTCCTGCCAGAACTGCATTCTTTTTTGCATTTTCCAGTTCTCTTAAAATATTTTTCAAATCCTTCTGAAACTGCATTCCTGCTTCTGTCAGTGAAACGCCTCTTGTCTGCCGTTTCAGCAGTGGAACGCCAATCTCCTGTTCCAGAAGTGTGATCTGCTTGCTCAGTGCCGGCTGGGATATATACAGCGATTTCGCCGCTGCGGTGATATTTCCATGCTCCGCCACACTCAGAAAATACGATATCTGTTCCAGTCTCATAATACTTATTTCTCCCCTTATAAAAAACACTTACTCCGATAAAAATCCATTCTGAATTTGCCCAATACTACTGTAACCACACAAATTTCGATGGATATAATTTCATAAGACCAGTGTACACTTTTTCCCGGGAAGACGCAACAATCCCGGGGAAAATTCCCCGGGACTGTGTGTTTTATTCATCCATAGATGACTGCGATTCTCTCTGTTCGATTAGTCTGCGTTCTTGTAAGTTCTGTAAGAGAACAGTACATCCGGACTACCCATGTTCATCATATTTCTGACAGGTGTCAGCTCGAAGGAAATTGTTCCTGCTGCCATATTGTAATCTGTAAATACCGGACGGCATCCCTGTTTCAGAGCGATTTCAGGATAATTGCTATCATGAATTGTCAATTTCTCATCTGGAACTATACCAGGAATACTATCAATGGCACCGTGAAGTCCCCAACCGATTGTTACGGATGTATCACTGTCATACTGTACGCTTCCGCAGTGGCTGGTAATGTGATATTTACCATTTTTATTTGTCAGATCTGTACCGTTGATCGCATTGAAAACTTTTGCTGTTCCTTTTGCTTCATTGATACTTACTTCAAATGTACGTGTTTTTGTTGTCGGAGCTCCCGGATATGTCGGAGATGTCAAGAACGGTCCGATACCTGTCTGGTTATCAAATACACTGATCTGTGTATTTACACTAATCATACCATTCTCATCTTTGTTCGTATAACGTGCAAAATGCTGTGCGTAAGTCAGTGCTTTAAATGCATTTCCTTTATCATCTTTACGATCAGATGTGTATCCTTCATAACCTTTCAGAGTGGATGCTTTACCACCAAGGATCCAGTCGATAGCTCCTGTATCAAAGTCGAACTGGTAAACAGCACTCTGGTCACGCATGGAAACAAGAATTTTATCTGTATTTCCGTGTGCATCTAATGTGTAGTCAACGCTATTTACATGTACATAATCTTTTAAACCTGCTGCAAAGTTGTTTGCAACCTGATCCTGTCCTGCTGTCGTCGGAACACCTTTCAGTGTACTGTTTTCATAATCAATAGACTCTACTGCAGAATCATATAATAACGGGTAATCACCTGTGTTGATTTCTTTGATTACTTTTCCATCTTTTACTTCCTGGATAATGCCAACCCATACATAAGCAGTGTTTCCACCGTCAAGACCTTTTACTGTCTCCGGAAGATTATCTGCCAGCACCGGTGTATAGCTTAAGTTAATGTAATGATTTTTGCCAAGTACTACAAACTCATGCTGATCCAGATATCCCTGTCCATGATAATGTTTCTCATCGGTATTTGCTGCCATAGTAGCCTGATCAACATCTACATAATTCTCGTCCATTACAAGATAATATCCGCTTGAGAAACCACCCAGTACATTTCTGTATGTCGGCTCAAGCTCGATAAATGCAGTATAGTAACGGCTTCCATCGATAGCATCCTGTGCAGCAAAATTCTCTGCCATGTTTTCAGCTACCTGACCACGGGAATCTACAGTTACTTCTTCCTGCGGGATATAACGATAGTATATCAGCTCTCCGTCTGTGTTTACACGAAGGAAGAAATGATCCAGTGAAAAGGTATATACACCTGCATCAGAAGCTTTAACACCAGTACCTGTGATATCCATGCCAGGCATCATCTCATTTAAAGTATGTACACGATACTCTGTACCATCTGTCATAGTTACGGTGATAACTTCGTCAACCGGATCTCCTGCCTTGATTGCTGCCGGTGTAAATGATACATTTCCATCCACTACTGCAATATCACTTGCTTCATTGCTGCTGACTGCAGATACCACTTTATTGTCTCCTGTTGCTGTCAAACTGATCTTGTCTCCTGCAACCAGTGCATTCAAGTAATAATCACCCTGAGATTTTCTGGAAGCTGTCAGAACCACACCGGATGCTCCGTTCTCATCTGCTGCTGCAATATCAATTTTTGCTGCTTCCGGAACTACAGGATAGTTCTTCATCTGCTCAGCGATTTTTGCAGAGTAATCAAAATACTGTGCTGTATTCTGCTTTGCATTCAGATAATCAAGAGCAGAAATCTGATCTGTATTTACCTTGCTGTTCTCTACAATATAGCCCATGCCTTCTTCATCCATATAAGCACCATTGTATGCAAAAGTTACTTTTCCGTTTTCAATCATCCACTTACCGTTTGCATTGTCTGCTAAACCATTGTATCCGAAATCAACTTTTCCATTTACCAGTTTCCACCAGCCGTTCTCATTTTTCTCTACGCTGTTGCAGTCAAAGTTTACTTTTCCATCTTCAATTCTCCACCAGCCATTCTCATTTTTTGCTACTGTATTTGCGGAAAAATCTACTTTACCATTGCGGATCAGCCACCAGCCATTCTGGTTCTTTGCTACGGTATTTGCGGAAAAATCTACTTTACCATTGCGAATCAGCCACCAGCCGTTCTCATTCTTTGCTACGGTATTTGCGGAAAAATCTACTTTACCATTGCGAATCAGCCACCAGCCGTTCTGGTTCTTCGCTACGGTGTTTGCTTTGAAATCAACTTTACCGTTCTTTACATACCACCAGCCGTTTTCGTTTTTTACTACGTCTGTGCCGCTTGTTACTTTCTTTCCGTTTTTGTAATACTGCCAGTTACCTGCTGAAATTCTCTTCAGTCCGGTATAGCCTGCTGCCTGAGCCGTTGTTGTCAGAGCAGAAGGTGCTGCCACGCCTGTGAAAGTAAGGCAAGCTGCTACTGCGATTAATGTAGCCAATACTTTTTTCTTTTTCATAGAAAAAATCCTCCTTCTTCTTTGCCGAACCCTATGTCCGATGTCTTTATTATAAGGTGTTCACACTTTTTTCACAAATACAGAAAAGCTATCTATCCATAACCGCAAGTTATGGGTAAATAGCTTTTATTTAAAATCACTTTTTTATCTTCTCTTTTTTACTTATCCCCAGACTTCTTCTGCAATTGCCTCCTGTTCTTCCACTTCTTCCAGTTCCCCTCGTTCTGTCTGAAGCAACAAATGAAGTCCCGCAATCGGTGTCTTGATCTGATGCACCCACTTTGCATAATAATCTTTCATCTCGGATTGCTGCCTGGCAGAGGCACTCTCCGCCAGTTACCGTCTGATGTTTACATTTTCCGCACACTGTCCCAGCAGCTCTTCCAGAACATCTTCTGTCTCAGGAAGTTTTAATTCTCCGGAATCTGACTGCTTCAGCGCATTTTTCACATCGTATACTTTTTTATAATAAACGATGTAAGCAATGCATACTGCAAAAGCAATGATACACAGATCCATCACACCGACATATATCAGATCATCCACAGGACGACCGATCAGAAACAGGTACAAAACCTGAAACGCCAGCATTACAATGATCAACAGGAACCATATAAAATTTCTTTTGCAAAAACTTTTCCATGTTTTCATTCCATCCGATCCCCCATTTTCTTTCCAGACTCATGCTAAAATGCGCAAACGAAAAACGCTATTCGATGAACTTTTCTGTAATTTTTATACTGTCCTTCGTAATCTCACAGGGCAGATACCACACTTCCACGCCTGCTTTTCGTGCTTCTTCCAAAGCAATTCCAAACGCCGGATGTGTCGTCATATTTGGCAGAACCTTTTTTACTTCCGGCATGGCAATGACAAAAGCAAGAATACAATGATACCTCTGATTTTTTGCATGAATCAGTTCCCGAAGATGACGAACCGCACGTTCACTGGGCGCATCCGGGAAATATCCGATACCATCAATCTCCAGTGTACAGCCTTTGACTTCCATCAGGTATGTTTCGTCCTCTTTTTCCATATAAAAATCCAGTCTGGAATCTCCATATTTGTATTCCGGTTTGACAAAAGTGTAATCCTGCGTTGCAAGCCATTCTCCCACCACTTTATTAGGAGCCTGACTGTCAATATTTACCCAACCAAGAGACTCCTTGTATACACTGATCAGGTCATACTTTGTTTTGCGATTCGGATTTCCTGTTTCGGTTAATACAACCCGGGCATCGGGCAAAAGTAATTCTCCCATGCGTCCGGTATTTTTGACATGAACTGTTTCCAGTTTATTATTGATGTTCACTTCTGCCACAAAGCGATTGAGGCGTCGGACAAAAGTAGCTTCTGTTACATTTGAATATTTCATCGTTTCCTTTTTCCTGTAAAAGTATGTAAAAATGCGAATGAAACCGGTTATCTTATGCGCGATATCTGCACCAAATAACATTCTCGGTTCCTCTGTCAGGTCCATGTATACGTGTTGATTTTCCGGCACTCCACATATCTAAAACAAAATCGAATACATTCATTTAAGATTACTGATTTTCTTCTGCCAGTGATTCTTTGATTTTCTCTTCATCTGTGCTGTTCAGTTGAATATCCGGAAGCAATTCAAAATAAAAATCCGGGTATTTTTCTGCCAGCGCAGCGATGCATTTCGTCTGCAATACCTGGAACTTTGACAGTGAAATAATGTCTTTATCAAAAGTAATGTAAACACTGATCCAGAGTTTCCGTCCGGTACGGACAATATCGTAATACAGGTTTTTATGTCCGTATCTGCCGATGATCGGTTCAATGGTGTCTTTGATATCTTCGACAGTTTCTGCTTCCGGTGGCCAGAGCATCAGGTCACGCAAACCGGTGATTACGGTTTTGATCGGTGTCGGCAGCATAAAACCGGACAATACGATGGTAATGATCTGATCCAGATACGGTGTCAGTTTCTGAAACCATGCAAAGGGCACAATGATCGGAAGCAGGAATGCAACTGCCATTCCCAGGGACACAACGCAGTCAATTTTCCACGTCTGTAGTTCAATATTGATCAGCGGTGAACTCATATTTTTATTTTTGAAATACAGACAGATCGCCATGGTCAGACTCAGGGCACAGGCAAAAAGTTCAAATCCCGAAATGGTGTTGAAATCCACTTTATGGCCACCATGCAGCAACAAATGAATATTGTTGAAAATCAGACCGAAGGTAACCGCCGCCATGATGGCGCCTTTTACTACTACAAATCCGGTCTCCACCTGCGTGTAACCAAAAGGATGCTGCTCGCTGGCCGGCCGGTAGATCAGCGGAATCAGGAAAATAGACGGCAGCATCATAAAAAATTCCACGCTGTCGTAAACCGCATCCAGAAGAACCGCCTGAGACCCGGAAAAAATAGCCATTCCGATCTCAACGATTGCAAAAGCCAGACTGCCATATAGAGACAACGTCATAGCTGATTTTTCTCTTTTCTGTGTTTTCTTTCCTACGTGCATATATAAAACCTCATTTTTTATTTCTTTTATCAATTGGTACTTCAAGTATTTATACAGAATTTTCCCCAATTTATCATACTGTTTCCCACATCCAATCTAGTACAACGATTTCTAAATAACTCTTTTTCATTACAGCAACTGAGCAAATAACCGCAAAATCAACTGACCGAGACGCAGATGTGCACCCAGTCCGCTTTTGTACTTTTCGGTCACTTCGCGACACTGCGAAAACGTATGTTTAAAATCTTTTTTGATGTCTGTGACAGCCGGGCAATCCACCATGAAGCAACCGTTTTCAAAGTGGTGGTACAGACTGCGGTAATCCAGATTGATCGTGCCACAGGTAGCCATACGGTCATCCGCAATGCTCATTTTTGCATGACAGAATCCCGGTGTCCATTCAAAAATCCGGACTCCGTTTGCAACAAGCTGATGATAAAAAGAACGTGTGACACTGTATACCATTTTTTTGTCCGGAATACCCGGTGTGATAATTCGTACATCCACGCCACGTTTTGCTGCCAGTGAAAGGGCATGGGACAATTCATCCGTAATGATCAGATATGGCGTGATAAACCAGCAGTAATGCTCTGCCTTATTTGCCATACTGATGTAAACTTCTTCCCCGACCTGTTCATCGTCCAGTGGACTGTCTGCATACGGCTGCACATATCCATGCTGCGCTGCCGCATACTCATAATGGGGCAGATAAGGCTCGAAGGAACGGTCACTGGGCAGATTCTTTTTGATGGCATTCCACATTTCCAGAAATGTAATGGTCATGGATTTCACCGCATCTCCTTCCAGACGGATGCCGGTATCTTTCCATTCTCCGTACGGATGGGAAAGTCCAAAATACTCATTGGCCAGATTGTATCCTCCGGTAAATCCCACTTTTCCGTCAATGACAGTAATTTTTCTGTGATCACGGTTGTTTAAGAACAGATTGACACCGGGAACAAACGGATTAAAAACACGACAGGCAATGCCAAGTGATTCCATCTTTCTGGCAAAATCATGATTCAGGAAACTGATGGAGCCAATATCATCATAAAACACACGCACTTCCACACCGGCTTTGACGCGTTCAACCAAAACATCCTGAATTTTCTGCCATGCCTCTGCATCCTCAATGGCATGATATTCCATAAAAATAAATTGTTCCGCTTTTGCCAGATCTGCAAGCTGAGCCTTCAGCCCCTCCACTGCTTCCGGATAGTAGGTGACATCTGTGTTCTGATAAACGGGATAAAACGCATTACGGTACAGATAATCAGAAATACTTCCGGCAGCGGCATAATGTTTTTTCAACCGATGGGACACCTCTTTATTTGGAGGCAGACATGGAAGCAGAATCTCATCTATCTCCTGATAGCGCGTGCGCATGTTTCTGGTTCCTTTATTGGTTCGAAACATCAGATACAGGCAGACGCCAAGTACCGGCATCACAAGGATCAGAATAATCCAGGGCATTTTCAGCGAAGATGTCTTATTTTTACTGTAAATAAACAAAACCAGAACAAGTACAAGAATTTTGGTACATGCATTGATCCATGGCATCTGTTCATTCAGACGCCGCATAACAGCAATCACAAAAACGAGCTGGAGGAAAATAGCAAGCACACAGAAAAAAAGACGTTTGATACTGTTCTTCGTTTTACTTTTTCCTTCCAAAGTATGATGATGTGTGTGTGCCATAGTAAAGCTCCTTTCATATGTCTGTCTGATTGCTGTGATTCCGGTATGTTGCCACTGATATAAATTTACTGATTCCCACCTGTAGATGCAGAAATCATCTCACCCATGTCCTATTCGGGTAATGTTGTACAGATATGATACCATAAATTTTCAGCAGGACAAGGAAAAATCTGTTACAATGTGGTAAGAATTGGGAAAAGCAATCTGAACAGAATAGAAAGGTTAAAAAAATGTATCGTATTTTTTGTGTCGAAGACGATGAAACCATCGGGAAAATGATAAAAAAGCATCTGGAAAAATGGGATTATGAAGTACATATAGCCCAAGATCTCAGTCAGATCATGACGGAGTTTGCCGCCTTTGATCCACAGCTTGTACTGATGGATATCCGACTCCCGTTTTACAATGGGTATTACTGGTGTACCGAAATCCGGAAAGTTTCAAAAGTGCCTGTAATTTTTCTGTCATCCGTAGCGGACAATATGAATATTGTCATGGCCATGAACATGGGCGGAGATGATTTCATTCCAAAACCCTTTGATCTGGAGGTGCTGACCGCCAAAATTCAGGCATTGTTACGCAGAAGTTATGATTTTGCCGGAAGCAGCAGCATTCTGGAGCACAAAGGTGCGTTACTGAATCTGATGGACGCCACCCTGACCTGGAATGGCACACAGATCGAACTGACAAAAAATGAGCTGAAGATTCTGCAGACGCTGATGGAACATAAGGAAAAAATCGTCAGTCGGGAAGAACTGATGGAAAAACTGTGGGAAAGTGATGCGTATGTGGATGAAAATACCTTATCCGTCAATGTCAACCGGTTGCGTAAAAAACTGTCCGCCATTGGATTAAAAGACTTTATTCTGACCAAAAAAGGGATTGGTTATCGGATCGGGTAACTTCGAGACTATGAAAAAAGTCTGTAAATAAAATTCTTCAAATTAAAGCGAATTATTCTTCTTGTCAAAATGGCATAGCAAAGCCCCGGAGCGACAACTCCGGGGCTTTTGTGTCCCATAGACACTCACATCATTTTGTCTGTTGATGTTATGTCCCTCATATCTAAAATTTCTTTCCCATATTTCCAGCATTTTCAAACATTCACGCTCTTAAAACAGAGTAAAAAATTCTTGTAATCTTTTTTATCCGAAATTCTAAATACTCTGATTCAATTTTTATTTTGCTGTCATATAATGATCAAGCGACTCAAACTGCGCCTCATAACTTACCGCATCCTCATACTGATTCGACTGCAGAATGATTTTTACCGTATGATATACGCAGCGTTTCAGTTCACGGATATCCAATGCGCCATCTTCCAGTGCCTGGCGGATACTTGCATGATCTCTCAGATCTCCCGGCATAACCATGTCGTTCCCGGCTTTCATACAACCTGCCGCACTGCATTCACCCGCTGTGGAATCGGTGGTCGTAGTCCAGTCTGTCATGATTGCACCTGCAAAGCCCCACTCATCCCGGGCTGCTTTGGTACAAATGTCATAACTGTTTGCCGCATGAACACCGTTGATCAGGTTGTAAGAGGTCATCATGGCCATCGGCTGAGCGTTGCGGATAGCAATCTCAAATCCTTTCAGATAAATCTCACGCAGTGTTCTCTCCGATAAAATGGAATCAGATCCCATACGGTTATCTTCCTGATTGTTGCATGCATAATGCTTGATGGTCGTACCACATCCCGGCACAGACTGTACCCCCAGAGTCATGGCAGCCGCCATCATACCGGCCAGCAAAGGATCCTCAGAATAATATTCAAAGTTTCTGCCACACAGCGGATTTCTGTGCAGGCTCATGCCCGGTGCCAGCCACAGGGTTACCTCAAATTCATTCATCTCTCCGGCAACCATTTTTCCAAGTTGTTTCATCAGATCCAGATTCCAGCTCTGCGCCAGCAGTGTTCCAACCGGAATTGCCGTACAATACTGATGATACACGGCTCCTGTCGGCTCTTTCGGCTCCGCAAAATAGCCGTTTTCAAATCCGTCCAGAAAATCACCGCCATCGATGCTTCCGTCCTCACGCACCTGATATTCACTGCGCA